>JAMOMJ010000037.1 GCA_027067135.1 Cyclobacteriaceae bacterium | reverse complement strand
TCATTCGATAACTTAAAACGCTGTATTCCAGCATCTACTTTAATATCATTTAGATAGCCCAGCCCATTATCAGCAAGTACCTGTTTAAATGCTTCTATGGCATCGTATAGGTTAGCCGTGCTATTGTTGCCCTGACTTGATTCAGTCAATTTAGTAGAGTCTCTAGCATTACCAGTGTTAGGGGCTTTTTCATTTGTTGTCATTACTGCCACCCTCTAGCACTTCCCGAAGATGATCTATATATTTTTTAGATTTAATCACCCTATGAAAATGTTCAGTTTCCGCAATTTGTTTTAACCTTTCGTTTTCTTCATTTGTCGCCAAAAATAATATAGAAAAGCTATTTCTATAATCCTGTTTATATCTATTTTTAAACTGATTAATATACGTTTTTACTAACAGTTTAAGAGCTTGTAAGAAGGTGATTGATTCAGCGATATGGCGCATTTCAGCATTAACTAATCGTGTGTTTTTTTTCATTAGGCTACCCCAGCTTTTTGTTTTTGTTCTTCTATCCAACTACTCACAGCATCACATGACCAAACGCTAGTACGCTCTGATAATTTTATCTGTTTTGGGAAAGAGCCATCTTTGATTAAACGATAGATTGTTGAGCGCGGAAGTCCAGTACGTTTTTTCACATCAGGGAGACGTAAAAAGCTATCTTGTGTATTACTCATAAGAGTTCCTTAAATTATGATTAAAGGATTCAGTACATCGTGGGATGCCTGAATGTCTTATGAGAATTTAATGCTTTAGTAATTGATAGAATAGAAAATGAAATAGACTAGTATTTGATTTTCATCAGAGAAATAGAAGCGATAAAGCCCATTATATTTTTGGGAAAGAAAATTCATCTCTTGAAAAAAATAATCTAAAGTATCCTTTTCTAGTCATTTCTAGAGCAGGCTTATATAAGCCTCTCACAGCTTTAGTTCCTTTATAATCTGGGTATATATTTTCAGTTTGAGGGTAAATCATATCTGCTATTTCCCCAAAATCAGCCCCAGACCTTTTAGCATCTAAAATTCTAATATATTTCTTAAAAGTATCATTGTTAGGTTTTTGGTTATCCTTATAACCTTGTCGTTTAGCCTCAACTTTCATTGCCTCTTCTATAAATTTATATTGAGGTCTTAAGGGCAAGCCTACATGAACTCTAAAGACAATCTCATCTTTAAATCGAGGGGATAATGATTGCTGGCACTCAGCCTCGTTGTTAAAATTTAATTCAGAAACTGCTGGCTTAAACCTATTAAAGTGGAAATAACAATTTATATGTTTTGTTCTTGGGTTTGGTAGTTCCCCTTTGTGCGGTTTTATTCCAAAAAAATCACGTATATATTTTATAAGAGGAAAGGTAGTACCATCATCATTCACTATGTATGGTTCATTAATAAACGTACAGAAACCATCAATGAAACCTTCCATAGGTCTATAAATTAGAGTTAATTTTTCATTATCAAAGTTTTCTTTGTTCATGTACCTGTCATAGGCATACTGATAAGCATGATTACGTCTTAAGAATTCCCACCCCCAAAAATCTGAAATATCCTCATTTAATGAACATGAATCACCTTGATCTACACGCCAAAACTCTGTTTCTGGCACTACTAAAAAGTTGAAATGGGGAGTGTATGTTTCTCCTCGATATTTACGAGTTAAGTAATTTTTAAGGGAAGCTTGGTAAGAGATATTATTTTTTAAAAACCTTTGTAATAATTCATCTGTAATATTCACATAATCAAATTGGTTAGAATAATGCTCTTCTTTTTTCCAATCTTGTAGGGGATAGGGGTATTGATTTTCGGGAAGTGTTTTAAATATATTCATTCTTAACACCCTTCAATGTGTAAAAACCTTCAATAAATTCACTAGGGCAAGCTATGAAGGTTTTAGCCGTTCCCGCCGTCGCGGTAGCCCTAATGAAACACAGTAACGCCAAATATAAAAGCATCTGGTTAGTTATACAAACCTCTTCATTTTATTGATATAAGGCTCACCATCGAACCTTTCTTTGTTGTTTTTTATATATTTCTTAGCTTCTGCTTCTGTGAGAAATTCAGGACTACAAGGGTCTTTATAGGTTTCTTCTGGTATTACTGTTTTTTCCCATACTTGATAAAAATCTACATTCTTTGGTGTAGTTGGCTCTGTAAAGTCTATAACCTTATTTTCCTGTGTGGATTCAGAATACAATAAACCAAGCTCAGCAAGCGAGGTACATCCGTTGCCAACAATAATGTGATCTATAACTCTAATATCTACGATTTGAAGTGTTTCATTAAGCTTATGGGTAATATTTACATCAGATCGGCTAGGATTTGTCACCCCGCTAGGGTGGTTATGACAAAGAATAACTGCAGAGGAGTTGTACTTTAAGGCTTGTTTAACCACTTCTCTAATATGAATTCTTGTTTCATCTATAGTTCCATTAAACAAAATCTTAAACTTAATTAATCGATGCTTGTTATCAAGAAATAATATACCGAAGCATTCGCTCTCTTCACAGCCGATGGCATCCCTAACAAAGTTTTTTACCATTGAAGGATTTTCTAAAACAGATGATTCTCTTTTAAAATATTGATTCGCATTTTCTCTAACGATTGACATTAAATCGGGTAACGAATAAGAGCCGTTTAATTCTATGGGCTTAGTGTGGTAGTGTTCTGATTGCATGGTTTCTATCTCCTACAGATAGTTAGTATGAAGTACGCGCATTGTGTTGGTAGCACATTGCGCGCGCGTTTAAAATTAAGCTTTTTGTCCTATTGGTATTACATCAGCGCCATTTCTCAATGTATCTAAATAGTTCGCCCATTGCTTCATCATTCCTTTGCGTTGTGGGAGATACTTAGCGCGATTATATGCTGCTCTTACCTTGTTTCTTTCTGAATGGGCTAGTTGTGTTTCTATCCAGTCAACATCGAAGCCTTGCTCATTTAAGAGGGTAGAAGCCATTGCTCTGAATCCGTGTCCTGTCATTTCTTCACGGGTATATCCCATCCGACGTAGTGAGGCATTAACAGTATTTTCACTCATGGGGCGCGATCTGCAACGCACAGAAGGAAATACATATTTTCCCTTGCCAGTAACGGCTTTAATTTCCAATAGAATATTAATTGCTTGCTCGGATAGGGGGACAATATGATCTACTTTCATCTTCATTTTTTCAGCAGGGATAAGCCATTCATTAGATTCAAAGTTAAATTCTACCCATTCCGCGTGGCGTAGCTCCCCTGGTCTTACAAATACTAATGGAGCAAGGCGTAGCGCGCACTTAGTCACAAAGTCACCTGAATAGTCATCAATAGCTCGAAGTAATCCGCCAATATCTTTGGGGTCGGTAAGTGCCGCAAAGCTGGTAGTTTTAACCGAGGTTAAAGCCCCTTTTAAATCTATTGAGGGGTCACGTTGCGCACGACCTGTAACAATGGCATAGCGAAATACTTGACCACACACTGAACGTACACGGTGCGCGGTCTCGTGATGCCCTACGGCTTCAATACGTCTAAGCATAGCTAGAAGTTCGGGGGCAGCAATATCTACAATAGGGCGGTTGCCGATGTAGTCAAAAGCGTGGTTTCTTAATCGCCCCTCGACATTATCTGCATGAGTTTTTGCCCATGTAGGGCGTTGTCTCTCAATCCATTCAAGGGCTATTGCTTTAAAGCTATTTTGTGATTGCTCAATCTTTAAGGATTTATCAAGTTGCTTTTGGTGGGTAGGGTCGATTCCATCAGAGAGAAGTCGTTTAGCTTGGTGATGCAAGTCTCTAGCTTCCCTAAGTGATATATCAGGATATACGCCAATAGACAGGGTTTTATGCTTTCCCATGAAACGATAGTTATATCGCCAGTATTTACCACCTGATTTATTAATAAGCAAGTAAAGCCCAGCACCATCCATGAGTTTATAAGCCTTATCTTTAGGCTTTGAGTTCTTTATTTTAATGTCTGTAAGCTTCATTTGCGGGTATCCAGAGTGAATAAATCAACTGATACCCGCACTTATACCCGCATAATTGCGGGTATGTCAAGGGATGCACTGGGACAAACAAGGACACACGGGCATAAAAAAACCCGCTAGATTGCGGGTTTTAGTACGTTCTGGGACTTCCTAGAACTATGTAATGGCGGAGAGGCAGGGATTCGAACCCTGGGACGGTTTAACCCGTCGCCGGTTTTCAAAACCGGTACTTTCGGCCACTCAGTCACCTCTCCACTTCCCACTAACTTCTGGGAGCGCGTAGGATA
>JAMOMJ010000036.1 GCA_027067135.1 Cyclobacteriaceae bacterium | reverse complement strand
CCTGTTAAACATAAATATTGTCCCGATAGCTCAGCAGGATAGAGCGGCCCCCTCCTAAGGGGCAGGCCGGGGGTTCGAATCCTCCTCGGGACGCCATTTTACTATTTCACAACATCCCACAACGTATTTTAGTTAAATAAAAACAATAACTTAACTATTTTCATAGTCTTATATAGTCCCCGTTCATCTATTGACATCCAATACATTAGGGGGTATTTTCGAGGGTATCTTAGCTATAAAAAAATAAATACCCCCATAATGCCTCTAACAGACATAAAAATTCGCTCTACAAAGCCAAAATCAAAACAGTTCAAACTATCTGATGGGCAAGGCTTATACCTACTTGTGAGCCAAAAAGGGAAGTATTGGAGGTATAATTTTCGCCACAATGGAAAATATAAAACACTGGCTATAGGCGTATACCCTGAAATATCACTAAAAGAAGCCAGAGAAGCCCATCAAAAAGCTAGAGCATTACTTTCTAAAGGTATTGACCCAACATATAAAAAGAAGATTGAAAAACTAACCCATTACCAACATTTAGAAGATAGCTTTAAAGTCATATCCCTAGAGTGGATGGATAAGCAAAAAGGCAGATGGTCACAAAGTCACTATCAAAGTGTTTCTAGTCGTTTAAAAAATAATATATATCCTTGGTTAGGTGATAGACCGATAGCAGAAATTACCGCCCCTGAATTATTGGCGACACTTAGACGGATGGAATCCCGAGGAATTCACCATACAACTTTAAAAGTAAAACAATATTGTGGGCAAGTTTTTAGATATGCAATCGTTACAGGTCGGGCAGAACGTGACCCATCAGCAGATTTAAGAGGCGCATTAACCCCTGCCATAACTAAGCATCATGCAACCATCACCGACCCTATACAGATTAAAGGGCTATTAAATGCCATAGATGATTATAAGGGCGAAATAACAACACGCTACGCCTTAAAACTCGCACCCTTGGTTTTTGTACGCCCTACCGAGCTACGTCACGCAGAATGGGAAGAAATAGACTTCAATAAAGCAGAATGGCGCATCCCTGCTGAAAAAATGAAAATGAAGGATGAACATATAATCCCTTTAAGCCTGCAAGTGATAGACATATTTAAAGAATTACAGCCTATGACAGGCAAGGGGAAATATGTTTTCCCTTCTATCCGTAGTAATGCGCGCGCAATGAGTGAAAATACAGTAAATGGGGCATTACGTCGCTTAGGCTATACAAAAGATGAAATGACCGCTCATGGGTTTAGAGCAATGGCAAGTACCCTATTAAATGAGCAAGGTTTTAGACCTGATGTAATTGAAAGACAACTAGCGCACGCAGAACGTAACAAAGTAAGGGCATCCTATAACCGAGCGGAATACCTAACCGAACGAAAAGCAATGATGCAACATTGGGCGGATTATTTGGATGCTTTGCGTTCGGGTGCTGATGTTATCCCGATAGGAAAAAAGGCTTAATTTAACGTGTGCTATGTAGTGGAATACAAGGCGCGCACTTCATAGAAACTGTCTAATAAGGAGATAGAAACCATGCAAAATACAGATCACCACGCAATAGGAACACCAGAAAATTACTTGGTAGTGCCTGATAATACCGAACTAGATACTGATGCCTTAACTTGTGTTTTAAAAAGAGCCAGTGCGCTTTGTGCCATGCTTGGTTCTAATTTTGACGGAACAGGCGAACAGCATAATGATGAAATTATAAGTAATGGTTGTTGGGCATTAGATGGAATGATTAAACAAGCTCGTATTTTAGTTGAAGGTAAAAACACCTAAACAAATAATTCAGAATTAATGCACGCGCGATGTAGTGGAATACAACGCGCGCACTTCACAGAAACTATCTAAAAAGGAGATAGAACCCATGCAAAATACAGACTACCACATAGACAAAGAATCCAAACACCTTTCAAGATCATACGATGCACTCACTTTATGTATTTCTTCAATTAAGAGTTTAGAAAATATTTTTCATGCTCTAAGAAACGGCTCTAATAATAGTATTGTTTCAAGTCTTGGAGGCACTGGGGACTATTTGGCGATGACACATCATGGTTGTGCTAATGCAATACTGGAAGGCTTTGAAAAAAGAAGAGCTGAGCTTGAAAATATAGAAGCAAATATCGAGGCAAGGCGTAACTTTGTCAGTACTTTTTTAGATGAAATTACAGTCATAATTGATTCTATTGGTCAGCTAGGAACATTGTTTAATGCGATTACCAAAATTACAAAAAAAGGAACGCAAGATTATGAACTTGCAGGTATTGGGCTTCACCTGGCTTCTGATTGGGAAAACAATAGTGATTGCATAAGGGAAGAAATCGCACGTGATTGTGGGCTTTACCCTTTGCGCGCGCAACCCGAAAAAGTAAATGAAAAGATATAGCTTATATTAATAACGCGCCTTTATATTTGGCGTTTACCATATTTCATTAGGGCTACCGCGACGGCGGGAAAGGCTAAAAACCTTCACAGCTTGCCCTAGTGAATTTATTGAAGGTTTAAGTATAGAAGGTGCTTAGATGGATGACCAAGCTATTAGTGAAAATGACTTCCCCCAGCCGATACATAATTGGAGGAATGAGGATATTTATGAGAAAAAACGTACTAATAAAGAATGGGGCTGGGAGTTTCTTAGAAGAAATAGAAACTATCAATTTGATATTACAAGGTATCAACTAAAGGCAAAATTTGAAGAATATGAATTAATTGAGATAGATGCAGGTAAGGAATTTGATAAACGTTTTGTAAAATTACCCGAAGAAAAGGACGGCTATATTACAATAAAACCATCTGCACCTTTAGATAAAGTAATTGCAGAAAAGTATGGTTTCAGATTATCAGGATTATGTGGGTTTAAAACAGAACTTCCTGAGGATAGTGATTTCTTTTTTATCCCGAAGGCTTCAATGATAAGTAATTGGGGTTACTCTAAAAATAGAGATGCACAATTAGCTTTATATCCGAGGAATGAAGAAGATTATGTTGTAAGATTTGATCTTGGGGGGTCAATAGAAAAGCAAATAAGGCTAATTAAAAACACCCTAAAAGTACGCGCAGAAATGGCTAATATAAAAGAATTTAGAATACCCAAAAATAAAAATATTTATATTTCCTATTTAAGGTTACTAGATGCAATAGCAGAAAATCCTAAAATAACTGATTTGGATTTAGCTGGGGTGCTATGTCCCCATAAATTAGATGACGAGGAGAATGCAAAGCAAAATATTAAAAATTGGAAAAGAGCATCTAAAAGACTAGTAAATAGAGACTACCTTAAGATAATAATTAATTAGTAACTACTTACTATTTAATGTTCAGTAGTTATATAACCAACCCTTACTATCCTGTCTTCAATAATAAATCATTCTAATATAAATTCTCATAAGACGTTCAGGCATACCACTGTATACCTGAATCCTTTTAATCCTTTTAATCCTTTTCAAGGAATAGCTTATGAGTAACCAACCAGATAATTTTCACCGTATGCCCGATATATGCAAGCGTACAGGGCTACCACGTAGCACCATTTACCGTCTTATCAAAGAAGGCACATTCCCAAAGCAAATAAAACTATCAGAACGTACAGCGGTATGGTCTGAATCCAGTATTACGGACTGGATAGAAGAAAAAAAAGCGGGGGCATCATAAAATGACAGCACCTAACAACCAATGGAAGCCCACCCCAGAACAAGAAGCAGTCAACTATATGTATGACTTTGGTTATGACAATCTGGCAGAGAATACTAGCCCAGAATGCAGAAAAATAATCATGCCTTTATTTGGCGATGTCACCTCTGTATTAAAGAGAAGATTAGAAGAGGCAACCAATGACAAACAGTAATAAAAAAGCCTCTGCTACTGGTAATAGCAAAGGCTCTATTTCTAAATCGTCTGAATCAAGACAAGATCATTCTAGCACAGCCACTCTTTTTAATGCTATTGAGGATTTTAAGCGGGTTCTCGCTGATAATGGGCTGGGTATTGTAAACGATATTAAAGTCGATGCTGGACTTGTGCGGTTTGGCAAGAAAAAGCAATTCTGGTACACCTTCCACAGTGCGGGGGATGGTGTATGCGCTGGTGCTTTCGGTGATTGGGCGCGTGACCTAAAAACCAACTGGCGCTATAAAAGCGATTCTAAACCATTGACACCAGCCGAGCGCCACGCCCTCGCGTTGGTTTATGAGAATGCAAAAAAGAAGCGAGAGCAAGAAACTCAAAAACGATATGCTGAATCTAGGCGTAT
>JAMOMJ010000035.1 GCA_027067135.1 Cyclobacteriaceae bacterium | reverse complement strand
GTCCCAGGCGGTCGCCGAAATACAATCCCCTTTATATAGACTGTGCCAACCTGATGGGCGGCATAGTCCAACGGACATTTATCTGCCATGCTGCGCACAGCAGATAAATGCTTAGCTGTTAGAGAAATGTAATGAGCATAAGGGCTATTGTATTTTCGGAGGTGCTAATCGCGTTTTTTATAGGGTCTGTACCTCTGTTAATTTATATAAAAACCAACCCTAGTTCGGATATAACAACTTGGGTTTCTGCCCTAAACCCAGGGGACCCCTTGGTGAGATATTTTTCTTACTTGCTAGTGTTGCATATTTTGATTTGGGCAATTAATAAATACTGGCTCCAAGTTAGTCGTGTTGGGTCTGGATTTATAAGGGTTGCACACAAATTTACACATCAAATTGGTTTTACAATTCACAGTATTTATAGAGCAATAGCGGGAGCCGTCCCAACAGCAATAATTGTGTTAATAATAAAGCATGGTTTTTCTGAAGGGGTATTGTTGGTTAGTATCACAAGTGCGATTTTGGTTATTGCTTCAATCTTTATGTGTTCATTTTTGGCATGGTTAAGTGAAAAGACCGCACCAAAACAAAAATTTCTCTAACAATGCGCTTGTTCGGACGCAAACTCCGCTACGCTCCGTTTGCGCCGCACAGCTGTATCGTTATACGGAAAAGGCCAAATAAGCCCTTTACAAGTCCATAAAGGACACTATACTGTCCATGTAGACCAAACAGAGGGCTTGTCATGTTAAAATACGTATTCTGGAATAATAAGGGTGGGACGGGTAAGACCAGCTTGATATTCCAATCAATGTGCAGCTATGCGCAGAAGCACCCCGATAAGCGAATACTAGCCGTGGATGTTTGCCCTCAAGCAAATTTCTCAGAACTTCTTCTTGGAGGATTAGTCAATTCTGGCAGCAGTCATTTATTGCAAATTCAAGGGCAAGTTCCGCGAGCAACAATCGGCGGGTATTTCCAACTAAGGCTGCCTGCTCCCTATTCCCCACCAAACTTTGATGCCCACGATTACTTAACTGTACCAAGCAGCAAGAACTCTCAGATTCCTAAAAACGTCCAGCTCTTGTGTGGGGACCCTCTTTTGGAGTTGCAGTCGAATGCTATGTCCACACTGGCAAATAACCAGATACCAGGGACAAATACTTGGATCGCTATTATTGATTGGCTGAATGATTTTTTAGGCCAATTGGAAAGTGAATTTGACGTTGTATTTATCGATACAAATCCTAGCTTCTCAATTTACACCCAAATAGCACTCTCAGCTGCGGATAGAATTGTTCTACCAGTTATGGCTGATGATTCATCAAGGCGCGCCATTCAAAATGCTTTTTCATTGATTTACGGGCTGAAGTTACCGTCGGAAATATATTTAGAGTATGCTTTTACTAAGAAGCTTGAAAACGCCGGCCGTGGCTTACCGAAGGTTCATCTAGTACTGAAAAATCGAATTACTCAATATATGGGTCCCGCATCGGCATATTCTGCTGTGCTAAGAGAAATTGAGAATGAACTTATCAGTTTGGTAAACCAGAACCCGGAGATTTTTACCTTTGGTACTGTAGATGATGGCGTAGAAGAAATTCGGGACTTTCAAACAACTGGTGTTGTCGCCTTTGCTAAAGGCGCGCCTTTTTACAGACTGTCTTCTGGGCGGTTAAATATTAACGGCCAACGAGTGAGAGTAAATGAAGAATACAGGCTAAACTGCATATCCAGCATAGACCAAGTCGTTGCTAAACTATGATTATTCCGCATAACAATTAGCTTAATCCAACCCGGTAACTTTTTGCTTCTTTTGAGAAAATATGAGACTTTTAAGTAAAGTAGTTTCGCTAGTTGCTCTGGAAGGTTACCGGGCGGCTTAGCAAGGACGTTATCTTCTTTACATATGAACGAATACGATTTCTCTAAACTTAATGATAAAGAGTTCGAAGCTCTTGCTATTGATATAATTGCCAAGCTAGAAGGAAAAAGGGTCGAGAGATTCAAGCCGGGAAAAGATGCTGGTGTAGATGGTCGGTTCTTCGCAACTAAAAATTCGGAGGTTGTCATTCAGTGCAAGCATTGGGCTAGAACCGGCCTAACAGCACTTCTTCGGAATTTAAAGAGTACGGAGGCGGCTAAGGTAGACAAACTAAAACCGAGTCGGTATTTGTTTGTAACATCGCTTGAGCTATCTCGCCAAAACAAAAAGACGATTTCAAATATATTCGCTCCGCACATTAAGTCAGAATCAGACATTCTAGGCAAAGAAGATCTGAACAGTCTCTTGTCTGAATATAGTGAGATAGAGGAAAAACATTACAAATTATGGCTTTCGAGCACCAATGTTTTAAAGATAATTCTTAATGCCGCGATAATTGGTAGAAGTTCTTTTAAGATGGATGAGATCAATGATTTTTCATCAAAATATGTCAGAACAAATGAACATGATCGCGCATTACAAAAACTAGAATCTTTGCGCGCAATAATTATTACTGGAGAGCCTGGAATTGGAAAAACGACGCTTGCAGATTATCTATGTTTGAATTACGTCAGTAATGACTACCAACTGTGCTATATCGAGGATTCCATTACAGAAGCGGAAGAGTTATTTAACAGAGAGAAGAAGCAACTATTCTACTTTGATGACTTCTTAGGTAGGAATTATTTAATGGCGCTTGGTAGACATGAGGACTCTCATGTCATCAACTTCATTAAGAGAGTTTCTAAGTCAAAAAACAAACGATTTATTCTTACTTCAAGAAGCACTGTATTAAATCAAGGGAAGCGGTTGAGTGATTTATTTAGAGTGGAAAATATTGATAGAAACGAATATGAATTAAACATTAAGTATTTAACGGGGTTAGAAAAAGCCAAAATACTATATAACCATATTTGGTTTAGCGAGTTAGAACCACAATTTATTGATGAGTTATATCTTGATAAGAGATATAAGAAAATCATAGGAAATAAAAATTACAACCCACGGTTGATATCCTTTATTACCGATGCTCATAAAATAGCTAATATAGCGCCTCAGAAGTATTGGATCTATATAGAAAACACCCTAGAAAACCCCGCTGATATATGGGGTCATGTATATGACAATCAATTAGATGAGCATTCTAGGGTATTGATACGCTTAGTTGCCTTTAATGGGAAAAGCATAAATGAAGATGATCTAAAGCTATCGTTTTTGAGTTATTCAGTAAACACTCATCTAAGTGCTGGCGTCGCAGAATTTAATATGAGCATTAAATTGGCTGTTGGCTCAGTACTAAATAGAATAATAGCTAGCGGCCGAGATGATGCTACGTATGATCTTTTTAACCCAGCATTGGGAGACTATTTGCTGGCTAGATATCGTGAAGATGAAAACATATTGTATGAAATATTCAAGGCGCTTTATACAAATGACGCATTAGAGAATATCAAGAGCTTGCTGGATAATAGCGTTATTGATGAAACTATTGTCAAAGCAGTTCTGTCTCGCCTTCTTTCTTATCACTTGAGTCATAAAGAGCATGATTTTTCAGGTTATGTCATCAAATTGATATTTTTGACTATTACCAATGTTAATTTAGAACATACGGCCTTAGAGCAATTGAAATCATGGTTTGTTCAATTGAACGTCAATCTGATCAATCCGTCCGAAGTCGGAATATTATTTGATTCAATTAAATGGGCTGTTGACCACAAGGTCGTTTCTCAAAATCAGCTTAAATTAGATGATCTGTTCGGGTCACTGTTAACCAATGACTTAGAGCACGATGATTATGTAAGTATAGATAAATTTGTAGTAACTCTGAACGATGAATATCGCGAAGCATACATGCCTAGACTCAAGCGGCTCGTTATTGATTACTGGGAGGATATGATTGACCAAGATATAGCTAATAGTGGGAAGCTGGAAGAGTTTCTTTATAATGAAGAAGAAGATTCAGCCAATGATGCATTGGCTGATCATGTGACAGATATTTTGGGTGAATTCTCTATAGACTTCGATGGTGGCGATATTGAAGCCATTTGTGAGTTCTGTGATGTTTGGAGCTATATCGAGAGTAATAGAGAAAATGCGGCAATGCCAGACGAGCATCGTGAACATGGAAGAGTAGAAGGCTATTCGACAGTAAGTGAAGACGTCGCGATAGATGATCTATTTGAGAGAACATGAAAATTAGGAATAGAAGACATCCACATAATGGCGCTAAACCAAAACAGCATTTCTTCCTTTTCATCAGCAGAGGGTTGGCCCGCGCTAAGAGGGCTTTATTGGCGC
>JAMOMJ010000034.1 GCA_027067135.1 Cyclobacteriaceae bacterium | reverse complement strand
TAAGATTGCTGCGCATGGCTAAGATTCCTACGGAATGACTTGCAAGGTGAGGTTTGTGCTAACAATTTTTTCTGGTTCCTCCACTCTTCCTTCATAGCATCATTTCGCAGAAATCTTAGCCACTAACATAAAGGAGGCTCAGCTTTACATTAGCAAGGTGTTTTCTATGTGGTTTTTATAATTTCAAACTGGGCAAATAGTAACACCTTTTAGTCCACCTTAAAGCCGGGAGGAGCTGTAAGTACATGTTTCTTCCCAAGCTTAAAGCTGTACTCACCATTACTACCGGAAATATGTACCGTTATGTATTTACCTTTTCCTGCTTTATTTATCTCATCTTTCTTTTTATCATCTCCCTTTTTAGAGGCAAATAATGAATTTAAGGCAGAGCCGGCCACTAATTTAACTGGTACTTGAATATCATACTCCATATCATTTTCCATGTTTTGAAACCCCATTAAGTTGATGGTTCCCAAGGTGGTATTGATGGTCATAAACGGAAGTAAAATTTTGCCTGCATTAAAAATCATAATGTTTTTAAGGGTATCGAATCTAACTTTAGTTAAGTCCTTATTTTTAAAATAGTTGCCCATTTCTTCTAAAGGTGCATAATTAATTAGTGCCCCACTACTCATTTTAACCTTTACCTTACCCGTTAGTCTTGCTAAATCGAAACTAAAATCTTGTAGTATGGGCACATTGGCAATAATTTCTCCATTTATCATTCCCTCAAAATGGTCACTTATCTTCACCTCCTTATCGTCTTGAATGTAGGTAACATTCAATTTAGAAAGGTCAACATCTGAAATTTTAATGGTAGAATTCAATATTGCTTCCTTATAACTTGATGCATCCAGTTCACCCTCAAATTCGAACGTGCCATACTCCCCGGACTGTAGCTTAATTTCGTGAAGATGAATATAATTATTCTCTTCAATTTTAAGTAACCCCGAGAGTTGTTTAATAGTGGCATCATAATAATTTAGTTCACCAATATTTACTTGAAATTCAGTAATCGGAAATTTATCAGCAAACGGGTTAGTAGATATGCTTTCATCTGAAATTTCATCTGGTGAAGTGCTATCATCTAACTTAATTAATTCGTTTAAATCTAACACCCCGGAGTTAAACGTAACCCTTGAAATTAGCGGCCTGGCAATGGTATCTTTTGTTGCCACCACATTGTCAAACTCTGCATTCATAAACACATCGCTACGGCCAAACTTGCCAAACATACTGTTTATGTACACATTATTATCTTTTACCAAGCCAAACACAAAAATATCTTTAAAAGTAACAGGTGTATAAAGTGTTCTAAACTGAAGCCCGGTAACTTGAAGTTCAAATTCAGGCAATAGTTCTGTTTTCTGTAATTCTAAGTTGGTTGTAATAATTTTGGTGTTAAAAGCCACATCCTTAAGCACTTCCTCTTCATAACTCTTAGGTAAAATAAACTTATTATCAACCGTAAAAAAGTCCTTTACATTAATTTGTTCCGACTTTAATGAGACATCTGCCACCATCTGCTCTTCGGTATCAGACTGAAGGAAGTCTGTATAATTTGAGATGCTAATACCAAAATCTACATGGCTTTTGCCAATAATTCCGCTAAAATTTTTAATGGCTATCAGCTTTTGATTGGTTTCTACAACACCATTAAATTCTGTAATAGGTGGCGCACCTTCAAGCAGTGCTGTAAAATTATAAACAGTTAGTTTTCCTGTTGGTATTAATTTATAATTATCCAACGCTTTAGAAGCCAAGTCCGCTTGCAGGTTAACATCCAAATCACGAATAACATACTTATTGCTATCTGCTAAAGCTGTATCAAATGCCAATAAAGTTTCGGTTGTAATAAGATTAGACTTAATAGCAATTGAGGAAGTTAGCCGGGCAGGCTCGCCCAATGCAAATGGAACTGCGTTTTCAATTTTTCCGTTTACGAGCAAAGCATTTGAGTTAGCACTAAAACTCAGGTTTTCTAAACCAACATCGCCATTAATCATATAGGCCAACCCATTTATATTACTTATGGAATAATCGCCCTCTTTGAGTACAAGGTTTCCATCAGAAAAAGTTACATTACAGGCTCCACTATAATCACTTAGCATTTGCGATTTTATAGTATAAGTTCCTGCATAATTGCCCTTGGTTATCATTCCTCCACTTATCGATTTTACTTTAGGAATTTTTATCAGTTTATCAATATTTTCCAATTGCTCGGAAGCCTCCCATGTAATATTAAATCTGGGTTTATTTAAATGGTCAATGTTAGCTCTGCCTCTAAAGTATCCTCCCGAGCTTAAATCAATCGAAATGCTATCAATTACAATATGCGAATCATTAAAATTTTTGGTGCTTAATGATTTAAAAGAAAGATTAAAACCTGCTTTGTCAATTACTTTCCCAAATCGGTTGAATACTTCCAGATTTTTAAGGCTTGCTGTTCCTTTAATTAATGGTATTGCGCCCATGGTATGTCCTTTAACAGAAGCGTTAATTTCAAGTTCGCCATTATTAATATCAGGCAGATTCTCTTCCTTAAAAATCTCCATTTTTGCCAACTCTGATAAATCAGTATGTCTTGCCCAAAGGTTAAAATCTACATATCCTTTTTCTTCTCCATTATAAACTCCTTCAATATTGGCTTCCAGTAAATTTAACTTAATTGTACCATCTGCAATCTGTACCAATGATTTTGGTATATTGCTATTTAGGTTTGACTTAAAGGAAAATCTCTGATTTTTAACCAATCGCTTACTTTCAACAATAAGTGAATCTAATATATAAGCCAAATCAACCTTTGCAATCAAACTGTCTCCTTCAATAAATATTTGAGAAGTTAAATACTCTAATTTCGAATAAACTATTTGATTAGTAAGTTGGCTGTAATAATTAATTTGCAAGTCTCCTACAAGAAGCTGTTTTAACTGCATTTTTAAAGGTTCAGCAGCTTCTTCTGTAACATTATCTCCTATAAGAGCAACTGCATTCAATAAATTCACAGAGCTATCAGCATAAGTTACCAAGTTGATTTCTCCACCTCCCAGCTTAAAGTCATCTGCTAAATAATAACCTTTCAGTGCTTCGCTTACATCAAGTTGTGCATGCAAACCATAAAGCTTTAAAACCTCTACATTTGTGTCTGCTGTATTTTGTTCAGTAAGCAATAATGTGTCAATATCAACGATTACCTTGGGGTAACATGAAAAAAAGCAATATCGGAGGCCATCAATTTTAATTGTTCCTTCAATCGTTTCGTTCACCAAGGTTTCAACTTTGGATTGAATTTTGCTCTGTAGCATATTATATACAATTGCAAATACAGCTATTGCACTTATAAAAATGATGGCCAGACCTAAAAGTATTTTCTTAATCAACCGCATTTATTCACTCAATTACCTGGCAATTTACATTCATTTTATCAGAGCACATAACAAATACTTACACGAAAATAAACCTGCTTCCTTAAACAACAATAATTGCACTTAAACGTTATACAATTTATATTTACCAATAATTACTCAACCACCATGAAAAAGCTAACAAAACCAATTAAACCAGTTCTACTATTGGCAGGCATTTCTGTATTTATGCTTATGGCCTTTCAATTCAGTTCATCCAAACCGGCAAATTACGAACCCATATTAATGAGCAGAGCAGATATGGAAGCATCCGTTAAACTCGGAGATGCTCGTGAGATAGAATCTCCCGGTAAATTATGGATTTATAATGATATTATTTTACTTATTGAACAATATAAAGGTATTCATATCATTGACAACTCCAACCCTGCCAATTCAAAAACTATAGCTTTTATACAAATTGACGGCTGTACAGATATGGCAATGAAAGACAATATACTTTATGCCAATAATGCGGTAGATATGATTGGTATAAAACCAAATCAGGATTTTAGTGATTTTACAGTGGTAGCAAGAAATAGAAATATGCTACCTGTAATCCCCTCTCCTGAGCCTTGGGGTGATAGTTATTTTTACAAAAAATTACCTGCCAACACCGTAATTGTTCGATGGGTTCCGTATCAAAACTAATAGCCTTATGAAAAATTTATATACAATTTTCTTAGCAAGTTTCATTCTCCTAACAAGTTGTTATGACGAAGGAGGAAGTTTTATTGCCAGCGATGGTTCTGTTTCGCGAGGAGGCTCCACGGCTAAATTTGCTACATCCGGCAATAATTTATATGTAATAGACCAGGCAACATTACTTACATATAATGTAGGTAACGAAAACGAAATAATATTTCAACATAAGCTTGAACTT
>JAMOMJ010000033.1 GCA_027067135.1 Cyclobacteriaceae bacterium | reverse complement strand
ATAGCTCCTGTAATACTAAACTGATTTTTTAATACTTTAATTAGTTCTGCGGCTGCAAAGCGGTCTTCTTCGGAGGGTTTTTTATCCAGTACAATGTTGAGTTGTTTGCCAAACACAAAGGGTTGACCTCCCAAAAGCACTTCTTGTGGGTAGGGTATTACATGCAGCCCCAATGACGACAATTCTTTGCCTTGGCTTTTTGCCCGAGAGAAACTAGATGTTGTTATACAAATAGTAAGTAAAACAGTAGTAATCGTTCGGTTAAGCATTGTTAGCATATTTTTAAAGGTTTTAATTATTAATTACTAATAGATATCAGTTTAACAAAGTCATCATTTACTCCAACGATTATCCCTTTCTTGTTTGAATCGCTCAATCGTATGGCTTTAAGTTTTTTTACATCACCGGGGATAAACAATCCCGAATCATATCCTCTAACTGGTGTAAAATCTCCTTTGCCATTTCCTTTTAAGAACAAGCCTTGACCCGCATCATTACGAGGGGTCTCCACTTCCGAATTATATAAATTCCCCGCCATAACAATGTCATTCAATCCATCGTTGTCAAAATCTATATATATAATTCCAAAAACAGCTGATATTTGGGCAATTTTAGGCAATGGTTCTAGTACAAACCCATTTAAAGTATTAATAAGAAGGCTGGATGCAAATGTTTTAGCTTCCAATAAATCAGATGCTTGTAATTTTTCTGCCTCATATACATCTTCCAAAGTTGCTAAGCCAAATGAATTATAGTCTTTAAATTTTTTTTTGAGGCTTGGCATCTGTTCTGAGGAACATTGTTTTCCACGCAGAGGGTATAGGGTGTCATTTTCAAAATAACTAAGTACTATATCCAGCGATCCATCATTGTCAAAGTCGTTTGAAAACAGCCTGAATGGAGTACCTGGTTTAGCTTTGTATTTGTAATTCTCGCCCAAATTACCAACGATATAGTCCATTCTTCCATCCCTATTTACATCGCCTTCAGCAATGCTAAACCACCATCCATCGCTGTTGCTCAATGTGGAGTCGCTTTTTAGCTTTGTAAGTGTGCCTTTGTTGTTTTTAAAAATTGTTATTGGCATCCATTCGCCAACTAGAATCAGGTCTTTAGTACCATCTCCATCATAATCTGACCAAAGAGCGTCAGTAACCATACCTGGAACAAGTAATTCTTTTGCCTGATTAGTTGTTACATCTATAAATTTCCCATTTTTATTTTCTAATAAATAGCTTCGATCAGCTTTCGGGTATTGTCCTGGCTTCAACCTGCCACCAACAAATAAATCAAGGTCTCCATCATTATCATAGTCATAAGCTTGCACTACACCACCACTAGAAACTATTTTAGGCAAGTGTTTTACTGTTCTATAGAAATTTCCTTTGCCATTATTAAGGTACAGTCGATCCTGATAATAGGGGTTGTGTTCAGGCAGTTCATTACCTCCACTTACTACATATAAATCTAAATCTCCATCACCGTCAGCATCAAAAAACAGAGCATCTGTATCTTCATGAAGCTTATCGGATGCGATTTCTTTCTGTGTGGTTTTGGTAAAAGATTTATCTTTATTTTGAAAATAAATTACTCCTTCCCAGTCTTTGGATCCACCTATAAAAAAATCATCCAGCCCGTCATTATTAACATCACCTACAGCAAGTGCCGGACCAAAGGTGGACATTTTGTGGGGTAACAACACTTCTCTTTTAAAGTCATCATACCTATTTTCAATATGCTTATGATTTAATCCATAAGTGGAGGTAACATCTGAAAAAAGTAAGGAGTGCTTTTTATCCATCTCATCAAGTTTTACAGCTTTGGAATATTCAACAGCGATCAGTTGATTTGCATTAACATTTGTTAACTCGCTTACTTTACCATCTGGCCATGTTACTTTCAGGGTATCAATCAGCTCTGATTGCCCTAAGCCAAAATGCAATGTAAAATCAACACTGGATTGGTACCCTCTGCTAACATACTGCTCTAGGTATTGTTTTTGGCTTCCTGCTTTTATCATAATTTTTGAGCCAATGCCATTTAAGTTTGATTGGCTCCCTTTTAATTTTATTTTTAAATAGTTATTACCTGTTATTTCTCTTGAATTATTTCGATAGATATGAGCAAGGTCATCTATATTGTTTATCACCAAATCCATATCTCCATCATTGTCTAAATCGGCATAGGCGGCTCCGTTCGAAAATGAAGATTCGGTTACTCCCCAGTTAGTATTACTTTGTTCAAAAGTTAACCCATCAATATTTCTATATACAAGGTTCACTGTTTTTTCTGATGGTACCTTGTCTAGTACCTCTTGCATCATGGTTTCGTAATCTGGCTTAGTTTTTTTTCTTTCAAGCTCAATACGTTTTTTCATATAAATGTCAAAGTCCTTATTATTTGTATTTTTTTTCATGCCATTGGTTACAAATAAATCTTTTAAACCATCGTTGTCTAAATCCGTAAACAATGGACCCCAACTCCAATCTGAATCAGTAACTCCTGCCAGTGGAGCTATATCTGAAAATGATTGATTGCCATTGTTTAATTGCAAAGTGTTACGCATATACTGATAATGCCCTCCTGCATATACCAAAACCTGAAATGCCTTAGGGTTCATGGAAGACATATTGGTTTTACGTTTATAATTAGTTGATGATTTCATATCAAGTACAAATATGTCTTGGAGCCCATCATTATCAATGTCAGCCATATCTACGCCCATAGAAGAATAAGAGATGTGGTTCATAACCTCTAGCGCAGCTTCTTTGAAGGTTCCATCACCTTTATTTATATAAAAATAGTCTCTGCCTGCAAAATCGTTGCAAACATATATATCAGGAAACAGGTCGTTGTTAAAGTCTCCGACTGCTACACCGAGTCCATTATTTAGTTGAGATTGGTGCAAGCCAATAAACTCTTTTACCTCTGAAAAATGGCCGTTATCATTTCTATAAATTTTATCGCCTGCCAGTTTATCAGTGCCATATTCATTAAACTTTTTCACTAATTCCTTTACAGGATCTATGGCATGGTTTAATAAGAACATATCTAAATCACCATCAAGGTCGTAATCGAAAAAAGATGCCTGAAGAGAGGAGCTGGTATCGCCAAGCCCATACTCCTTAGCACGCTCTGTAAATGTTAAATTTCCGTTATTTACAAATAAAAGGTTTCTTCTAAATTTTGGACTGGTTCTACCTGAGCGACAAATATAAATATCCAATAATCCATCCTGGTTAATATCTACCATAGTTACACCGGTTTTCCACCCACTAAGTTTACCTATTCTTGATTTTTGGGTTATATCTTCAAACTTAAAATCTCCTTTGTTCAAATACAGTTTACCTCCTTTTTGGTTGGAGCTAAAGTATATATCTACTAAGCCATCGTTATTTATGTCTCCCACGGCTACACCTGCCCCATTATAAAAATTGGTATATCCAAATACATTATTATTAATATCCTCTTTTACTACATTTGCAAAATCAATACCCGAAACCTTGGAGTCGATCAACTCCAAGAGAGGTTGAGTTTGAAGGGGCTCTTTTTCTAGTGTGCTACAAGCATGTATTATGCATAAGAAGGGTAAAACGCAATAAATAAACAGGTTTCGCATACTATCTCTATTTTAGTTAATTAAAATTTTAAATTTAATCTAATTAAAAAAATGCAGCTATTCTAATTTAAATTCCCTTATCATAAGGTGTTCCCTTGCACAAGACGACTGGTAGTTGCAAGAAAATCACATATTAGGTAATCGAAACCAACAGTTAACTTTCTCTAAACACTGGCTTTGAAAATAATACTCGTTCATAAAGTTTACTATATGCAGCAAAAACACGAACTATGGTTATAACTTTTGTAGAGAACAACTTGTTTTTCTTACACCTTTCCAGCAATAAATAATAGTATTTTGTCAATTGCCACCTTCGTTACATTTAGAAGCAATCAGGCCTTACAGCCTAATCGCTTCTCAAATGCATATCTGATTGATCTACGGTGCCTGTCCATAAAGTCCGCTATCTGCGTTACGTTCGTCAAAAAACACTCGAGATTACCCTAGTAAACTTTCTGAAGCATACAAGACGGAGACTAGTGTTAACCACCTCCTAATTGATCATTCGCATCAAGCTCTACCTGAGGAATTGGGAAGTAAATTTTAGAATCATTTAGATAATCAAAATTACTGCCTGGATATTTAGCCTCTAAACCAGCCCTCCATAAATCTATATACTTTCCACTCCTAATTAAGTCTAACCTTCTGCTACCTTCCATAAAGAGTTCTTTTCCTCTTTCTTCTAAAATAGCA
>JAMOMJ010000032.1 GCA_027067135.1 Cyclobacteriaceae bacterium | reverse complement strand
ACCAGGGAGACCATAGAAACAATATGCTAAAAGGCAAAATAGACTGGTTTAGCTGGAAACCTGTAGCAGATTATACAGGCGTTGACGATCCACCGTATTGATTTAAACGGAGAACAAGCAATTAAACATTTGCAAATGATGGATATCATTGCCCCCACTGACCTACATCCTGTTTCTATAATGCCTTAATTCCGATTTTTGAATCCTTTAAAGATTTTATTGCAAGGGTTTTGTATTTTTAAAATACAGAAAAACTTTCTATTTTGAATAGAAGCATTAATTAAAAGCTAGATAAATGAAATTATTTAAGTTCTTGTTTTCAGGGGCATTTATGGGTGTATTACTAACCGTATTTGCTATAGTTATAGGCTATGCCACTTTTATCGAAAATGATTATGATGCTGTTTCGGCCAAACTAATTGTTTATAATACCACCTGGTTCGAACTGCTGCTGCTACTAATGGTTATTAATTTCGCAGGAATGATTTTTACCAAAAAGCTTTACATTAAAAGCAAGTTAAATATCCTTATTATTCATGTAGCACTGGTAATTATAATCATTGGAGCCGGTATAACCCGCTATATAGGTTTTGAAGGCCAGATGCATATTCGCAATGATTCAACAACTAATATATTCCGCTCATCTGACACCTATTTACAGGTACGGTTAAAGCAAGGAGGGCAGGAACTAAACATAGATGAAAAAGTATTGCTATCGCCAATTAAGAATAACCTTTTTAGCAAGGTTTATAATTGGCAGAATAATCCAATTGATATAACCGTTGCCAGTTATATGCCAAACGCAGAGCAGGTGTTGGTAAAAGCAGATACAGGAGCATCTTACATTACAGTTGTAATGGGTGGTGCAGACGGCAGGCATGAGTTTAGCTTGCAGCAGGGTGAAACCAAGTTTATACATGAGCTTGGCATTAGTTTTGGCGACACCTCCCGCACCGAATTGATTCAAATTATTCATAAGGATGGAGGTCTTTTTATCCGATTCCCTCAACCTATGCAGGTTAATACATCTGAAAAAAAGCAGGAAAAGCTTGTGATTGAGGGGTTTAATCCTTTAACTACCATGACCGTACACACCGTTGGCAACACTTCTTTTGTAGTAAAGGAGTTTACTAAAAACGGGCAGGTACAGTACAGACAAATAAAAGATAATACTCATGGAACACCCGTAGTAAAGATTAAAATTAATGAACAGGAAGTTTTTCTGCCAAGTGGTAAACAGCAGGTGCTAATGGTGGGCAATACTGAAGTAGCCGTAAAACTGGGTTATGTTATGTTAGAACTCCCTTTCTTTATCAAGCTTAACAAGTTTGAACTGGAACGATACCCCGGTTCAAACAGTCCTTCTTCTTTTGCCAGTTCAGTTACTTTAATTGATAAGGACAACAATATTGAACGACCTTACCGGATTTATATGAATAATATTCTTAGCTATGGCGGGTATCGCTTTTACCAGTCATCGTACGATCAGGATGAGCAGGGTACTATCCTGTCGGTTAATCACGATTATTGGGGAACTGTGGTTACCTATTTTGGTTATTTTTTACTTTTTGGCAGTTTAATTGTTTCGTTTTTTACTAAAAAAACAAGGTTTAGCAGAATAACACAACAGATTAATGAAGTGCATCAAAAAAGAAAAGCTCTGCTGGCTTCATTAACAGTTTTACTTTTAAGTTTATTTGCCGTACACCCTTTAACAGCTCAAACTCAGGACGGACGTAATGTTAACAAAGAGCATGCGGCTAAATTTGGGCACTTATTAATTCAAAACAAAGCAGGAAGAATAGAGCCTGTTAATACCGCTGCCACCAAAATTTTAATGAAAATTTATAAAAAAAGCGAGTATAACGGGTTATCGGCAGAACAGGTATTGCTGGGAATTATAACCGACCATGAAAAATGGATGTCAGAACCCCTTATTAAAGTATCAAACCCTGGAGTTCAAAACATTTTAGGTATTTTGGATGAATATGCCTCATTTTCAAATTTTTTGGATGAAAAAGGCATGTATAAACTAAAAAATGCTGCTGAGCAGGCCTATATTAAAAAACCTGCGTTAAGAAACACGTACGATAAAGCTTTAATTAATGTTGACGAACGTGCTAATGTTTTTTATATGGTGCTTAACAGCTCTATGTTAACCATCTTTCCGTTGGCAAACCACCCCGAAAACAAATGGGTAACTCCTGCGGAGTTTCATCAAATGATGGGGCATGGAACTATGCTGGGCGATTATTTTGAAAACTACTTAAAAAGCTTAAATGAAGCAAAACAAACTGGTAATTACCAGGAAGCCGATAAAGCATTGGAGGCAATTGCCAATTACCAACAACAAGCTGGCCAAGCGGTAGTACCCTCCGTTCTTAAAACCAAGTTAGAATTGTTTTATAATAAAGCAGGCCTTTTTGCCAGCCTGTTTCCAGTTTATTTAACAGTTGGGCTAATTTTAGTGGCACTGTTTTTTTTGCAAACGTTTAACCCTTCGTATGAGTTTAAGCGAGTAACTCAGGTACTGTTAGGCATTTTAGGACTAGGCTTTTTAGTGCACACATTTGGGTTGGGCTTACGTTGGTACATAGCCGGGCATGCCCCTTGGAGCAATGGGTACGAGTCTATGATTTACATTTCGTGGGCTACCATTTTGGCTGGCTTTATATTTATGAAAAAGTCGTCCGCAACCATTGGGGTTAGTGCGCTTCTAGCGGGCATTACCCTACTTACAGCACATATGAGCTGGATGAACCCCGAAATAACCAACCTTGTACCAGTATTAAAATCGTATTGGTTAACCATTCATGTGGCAACTATAACAGCTAGTTATGGATTTTTAGCACTTGGCTGCATGCTTGGTTTTTTAAACCTGAGTTTAATGATATTCAGGAATAAAACAAACCTGCAACGTATAGATTTAACCCTAAAGGAGCTTACCTTAATTGTAGAAATGTCGTTAATTGTTGGCCTGGTATTTTTAATAATAGGTAACTTTTTAGGTGGTATTTGGGCTAATGAGTCGTGGGGGCGTTACTGGGGTTGGGATCCTAAAGAGACCTGGACACTGGTAACCATTGTTGTATATTCTTTTACATTGCATATGGCCTTAATCCCTCAAATTAAAAATGCTTTTTCGTTTAATTTTATGGCTGTGATAAGCTTTGGAACCGTACTTATGACCTATTTTGGTGTTAACTACTTTCTATCAGGGTTGCATTCGTATGCCGGGGGCGACCCTGTGCAAATACCTGAATTTGTATATTATATGCTGGCAATAATATTTGTAGTAAGTGCACTGGCAGCTTTTAATACGTATAGGGTTAATAAACAACAAAGTTTAACATCCTAACTATATTTTCGCTAGAGTTCTATCACCAAACCCTAATTAGGATCTGTCTATAAAGTCCACCTTATTAACCATGGGCAGTGAAAATGCTATTCATGTCTAAGATTTTCGGATAATTATTTTAGTATCAAAATAAGGTGAATGTGGGTTAATTTATTTTAATAATTTTTACTTGGTGATTGTATAAATCGGCAATCCAAAGCAGGTCATTGTCAACAAGAACTGCGGCAGGCTTATTTAGGTTTTTATCTTCGATTACTGATACGTTTTTGTCTGATTTTATTTTTAGTATTTTGTTAGACCCCATATCAGCAATAAATAATATGCCCTTATTATCGCTGGTAATGCCATGAGGCATTTCTAGTTTAGTATCTAACTCCAACTTTTTAACTTCTGAGTTGAGAATTAATCGATAAATATTGCCATTCCCTGCATCACAAATTACGATGTCTTTGCCATCAAAAGCCATATCTATCGGATACTTCCATTCAACTTTTAAGGGAGAGATAGAATCAGTACCTGCAATGGTTGATACAATCCCATCTTTCAACAATCTCACTTTAGCATTGCCAATATCTAAAATAAAAACTTCTCCGTTTTCGCCTAGTAATAGTTGGTGCAATGAATTGAATTTAGCTGATAAGGCATCTCCATCTGCAAACCCTTTTTCACTTTGATTGCCGGCTATTGTTTCTACAAATAATTTCCCTCCCTTATCACTTATTTTTCTTATTACATTATTAGTGGCACTTGCTATGTAAATAATGTCATTTACTTTGTCGTATGCCACTCCGTGCATACCTGCAAACAGTGCTTTATCTATAAAACCATCTTTGTATCCTTTTTTATCTGGCCCGCCAAAAAGCGTAGTTACTTCTCCCTCTCTGCTAACTGTTCTTATTGCATTATTATTAAAATCGACCAATAGAACCACACCATTTTTGTAATTACAAAACCTAATGGGCTTATCCATTTTGGGGTT
>JAMOMJ010000031.1 GCA_027067135.1 Cyclobacteriaceae bacterium | reverse complement strand
GCTGAGCTTATCCCCAAATATCTTTGCCAAACCAGTAGCTGTTGTATAGCGGGTCGAAGTAATCAAATAATCTGTGTAAAGGTCTAACATATTGTCTATCATATTAGAAATATACAAAAAAACGCTCATTACAAAAAATTATGAGATTGCGTAACATCAGTTACTAATCCCATATCTAAATATCTTCTGTTGTTAATTCATTTGTGAATATTTCATCATGCAACACAGTATTAAATTCATCTAAACTGATGTCGTATAACCTGTTTACTGAAGCAATAAGCGTATTATTTAATAAATCTAGCTTCCGTTGCAGAATTCTTCTTTTTGCACCATAAGTATCATTGTATTGCTTTTTTGTAGCGATTAACCCTTTAACAGATTTAACAATTAGCTTATAGTATTTGACATCATCAGCATTCCCTTTGTCAATAATTTTTATCGTAATGGTAAGTGTTAATCTCACTTTGATCTGTATAGGGCTTTTCAAATATTGTGTCATCAACAATCAAGACAGAATCATCTTTCTCAACCGAACGAAGAAAAGGTTTTATAAAAGACCATATTTTTTTGTTGTCAAGCTTTTCTTTAGCTAAAAAGCAGGTAACATCGTCATGGCTGAGTTTATCCCCAAATATTTTTGCCAAACCAGTAGCTGTTGTATAGCGGGTCGAAGTAATCAAATAATCTGTGTAGAGGTCTAACATATTGTCTATCATATTAGAAATATACAAAAAAACGCTCGTTACAAAAAATTATGAGATTGCGTAACATTACTTAATTAAGTACCTATTCACCTATTAAAGTACACTTTTTAGCCACTAAGGTGCTTTTGAAAGTTTTTAAGTTGCTATTTTGTAGTTTGTTGAGCCTTTCTGACTTTGTGGCTGACAAGGTGCCAAAGTTAAATGTATGCACAAGCCTAAAATAAGTGTTTTAATGCCTGTTAAAAATACAGGTGCTTTTTTGAAAGAATGTCTTGATTCAATTTTGAATCAAACTTATCAAAACTGGGAACTTATTGCGGTAGATGACCACTCCGAAGATGAGAGTTGCCAAATGCTTCAATTTTACAGAGAAAAGGATGCTAGAGTTAAGGTCTTTAAAAACTTAGGTTCAGGTATCATTGATGCGCTTCAACTGGCCTACCGCCACTCAACCGGGCAATTTATAACCCGAATGGATTCGGATGATATGATGAAACCTCGAAAGTTGTCCTTGATGGTTGACCAATTGCAAGAGAAAGGTAATGGGTATTTGGCCGTTGGTTTGGTAAATTATTTTAGTGCAGGCAAGTTAGGAGAAGGTTATCTAACGTATGCTAATTGGCTTAATAAACAGACTCTTTCAGCATCTAACTTTGATAATATTTACAAGGAGTGCTCGATCCCATCTCCTTGTTGGATGGTTGCTCGCACTGACTTTGAGGCCTGTGGAGGCTTTAATTCGGATGTGTATCCTGAAGATTACGATTTAGCATTTCGGTTTAGGAAGGGTGGCTTAAAAGTAGCTTCTGTGCCAGAGGTAATCCATCAGTGGCGAGATTATAAAACGCGGACTTCACGTACCGATAAGAATTATGCAGATAATCGTTTTGCTGAGCTTAAAGTAATGCACTTTTTAGAGCAGGATTATGGTACTGAAAAAACATTAGTGCTTTGGGGAGCCGGCAAAAAAGGAAAGAAGATTGCTCAACTTCTGAAAGAGAACAAGATTTTATTCCATTGGATTTCAAACAATCCAAACAAGATTGGCCGAGATATTTATGGAGTTATTCTAGAAGATATGTTAGCACTTGAACAAATGGAAAAGGCACAGGTAATTATTGCCATCAGCTCTCCTGACGACTCCGAGGAACTAAATCAGGTGATGGATAATAATCAACAGAACGAATTCTATAGATTTTATTCTGCGTGAATCTGCGATATCTGTGGGAGATACATGTTAGAAAGGCGATGCTATTAATTTACCCTAAACGAGTAATTGTTTTCGTCTCCAGTTGCAACCCCGTTCTCATATTGCTTTTCAGTAAAATCAACGACTCCTTCTTTGTTTACCGTAATTAGCGTGGTGCACCTGGTGCCATACCCTTCAGTATGTATAAAACGGGATGAAATAGCTCTCTCTTTATCTAAAGGCAGTCCCGTTGAAGGTAGGTTATTATCATCTGCTTGTTGTTGGTTAACCATTAAATCGAATAGAGCCTCTTTATCTAGTGTAGGATTAGAAAGTAGGGGAGCGAGTTCAGCTTTTCCAGATTCAATTTTTGGCCACTTGCTGTTGAGTAAAGCGTTGCTAAGGCCGTACAAGCCTGTGCCAAGTTGTGCTATTTTATTTCCATAATTAGAATAATACCATGGGTCGTTAAAGCTGCCTGCGATTAGGCTATACCCATTATATAAATCGCCTGATCTACTTAATGCTTTTAAATATTCCTTAGGGTCAAACTCCCCTGCCAGATAATCCGAGACTAGTTTTCCTCTGGTGGGTGCATTGGGCTTAATATTGGCAATGTCTCTATAATTGGTGAGCATGGCGAAATAGCCTTTTCTGGTAATTCCCATCCAGGTACCGCCTCCTTCAAGGTCTTTTCCTCCCAGAATATTTGGGTTTTCCTCCCAGTAATTGGCTGGCAATGTGGGGCGCTTATAAAACTCATCCCGATTGGCCAAAATAATTAAAGGATACTCTTTATGTTGTTTATAAGATAGAAAAATTAAGCACATAGACCAATAATTATCAATGAATAATAACCAATTTTCAACTTCTTAGGGCTAACATACTTTCACTAAATTTTAATTTAATGAAATTAACAGGTGCAGGGGTTTTAGCCAATTTTGATTAAAAAGCTTGCACTTTATTAACAGTTAACTACTGTAATTCTCTGATAAACTTTCATTTATGTGTTTTTCAGCAAGTCCTAATTACTAATTGATCGTTAATCATTGCCAATTCTTACAAAGCCAAATTCTACCGCTAAAGTTCCAATAATTAGTAAAATTATAATCCAGCTACCAGCCATCATAACAGGGTTTGCCCAACCGTAAATAGAAGGTTTAAATTCAAACTCTATGGTATGCTTACCTGCCGGAATCTCTAAAGCACGCAACACATAATTAGCTCTTAGAATAGGAACTTCTTTGCCATCAATAGTAGCTTTCCAGCCATCTTTATAATAAATTTCTGAAAACACAGCTAAGCCGTCTGCCTCATTGCTTGATGTATAAATCAGGTGGTTTGGTTTATAATCGGTTAGTGTAATAGTGCCATTATAACCTAAAGCTATATTGTTTAAGTTAAATTTTGATTGATCGATAACCGCTGTTGTTTTTGTGTCGATTTCCAGTGTTTTCGCCAATTCCTCATCAGGTGTTTCTACCTGCTCTATTGATTGTACAAACCACGCATTGCCATTGGCATGTTCATTGTATATTACTGCATCTTTACCTGGCCCTGCCACAAAGTACCGTGTGTTTAACATATTAAGCACTCCCTGGTTACTAAAGTCAGTAGAACCTGCTCTTAAATTGGTAATTATTTCCTGATGTTCAGTTGTTAAACCACTTGAGATCAAATCCTGGTAGCGTCTAATCTTTGCTCCATGATACCCCCCTATGGATTTATGATAGTAACTTGTGCGCGCTTCGTTCCAGGGGTTCTGCAGGTTGAATACTCTAAAATCAAGAGCTTTATCACTTAATATAAGTTTATCTGCATCCGTTTTTTGAAAAAATGTTCGTGCCGGGCTTCTTTTAAAATTACTGTCGTTCAATAACTTTTTATCGGTTGACCATAAATCAATTAGCATTAAAAATGATAACGTAAGGTAAAGAACAGAAGGTTTAATCTTTTTAGTAAATGTGGCAAAAATTGCAACTCCAAAAATTGCAATCATAAAGAAAGTGGCAAGCGCACTTCCTTTTAATAGTGATTGTCGGTCTGCTTTTAAAGGTGCCACTAACCATTCTGGTAGCTGGGCATCAACGGCACCACTATAATTAATAAGGCCTGCAAAAAGCCATAATAAAATTGCAAAACCAGCAGTTGAGCCAACCGCTATTCCCAACTGTTTCTTTGTTTTATTATTCCATTCTAACTGTAGAAATTTTTCCAACCCAATAAAGCTAAGCAAATTCATAGCTAAAATTGGAATGATAATAGCAAAAGTTACCGATCTAAACTTATTATAGCCTGGGAAATAATCGAACATAAAATAATTGAAACTACTAAAACTGCTTCCCCAGATAAGCATAATACCCAAAGTGGTCACTATCATCATCCAAATAGTGTATTGTTTTGGTAAAGTAATTATTGCAAGTACAACTAAGAATAGAATAATAGCTCCCATATAATAGGGAGCCGAATATGATTGTTGACCCCAATAGGCTGGCATTGCTTGCAATTGTTGTTCAACCTGGGCTTTAGACGCACCTTGTTTCAGCATAAATTTCCCGGTTTCAGAGTCTAAAGCTAGTTTTTGACGAGAGGATCCACCCATAAAATTCTCAAAAAACAGAGTCATTGGTTCAAATATTCTCTGGCTATATTCAAAAGCATAGTCTTTAGTCAGGCCATCTTTGTTTTCGCCTGTGGCAACCTGGCTTAGTTCGGATTTTCCTCTAATAGAGTATTTACTGTACTCCATTGTGCTTAGTAATGAGCCTATAAAAGTGGCCAGACCAAGCAAGCCTGCGGCAACCAAAATGCCACTTTGCTTTAGAAAAGGTGCTAGTGTTTGATTTTTGATTGCAACAGTTAATTCTGAAATACCATAAGCTCCAATCATTAAAAATAAATAGTACGTAATTTGCAAATGTCCTGCTCTTAACTCCAAAGCAACGGCCAGGGCAGTTAGTGTAAAACCTAAGAGATGCTTTCCTTTAAAAACTGTTCTAATTCCCGCCAGCACTAAGGGCATAAATGCTACAGCCGCAATTCTGGAATTATGACCAGCCGCAATGCCAATGATATTATAAGATGATAAACCAAATGCCAATGCTCCTGCAATGGCCAAATACGGGCGTACACCAAATGAAATAAGCAGAATATAAAAACATAAAAATGATAAATAAACAATGCGTACAGGGTGTGGCAGGCCAAACGAAACAGCTATTTGAAGCTTGCCTAAGATACCATTGCCCCATTTTACTGTAATAAGATAGCCAGGCATACCGCTAAACATGGAGTTTGTCCAAAGGGCTTCTTCGCCTGTAGTTTCTCTAAAATCAATTAATTCTTTGGCTCCCCCTTCCCATTGCTGTATATCGTGTTGGCTTAACGATTTATGTTCGAAAAAAACAGGTTTAAAGTAGATAATGGTTACTAATAAGAAAACCAGCACCGCTATAATATGAGGAAGAACCTGTTCTTTAAAATTGATTTTACGCATAATAATATATTAAACTGCTAATATCTTTAAACAGGTTGGGATTGTAAAGTTATTACCCAATTTTAAATAGTTATGGCTGGTTAATTGCTGAGTTAAAAAGTGCAGGTTTTTTTAGAAACCACTATTTTTTTTTAAATCACATATTTTTTGCACTTAAAAGAGACTGGTAATCAGTACATTATACAATAAATGCAAATTAAGGTATTACAATACTTAAATTTGCATTATGGTAACTATAAATCGGAGAACATTACTTAAATTTGCATTATGGTGTTTAGCATACATATTTTAGAAAGCCGAATCAGGCTGGATAATAGCTGGAGAGAAAAGTATAAAATACCATTTTATAAGGGGTTAAAAAAAAGGAGATACTTTGAGGAGTTTTATGTACAGGTAAAACAAACCAAACTTCATCGTGCTGTTGTGTTAATGGGGCCAAGGAGGGTTGGCAAAACTGTTATGATGTATCAGGCAATTCAAACATTATTGAATGATGGAGTGGATGCAAAAAAACTGATCTACTTTAGCTTGGATACACCCATTTTTACAAACATTGCATTGGATGAGTTATTAACGTATGCTCTTGCAATTAATAAAACCACACTTGAAGGTTGTTATGTGTTTTTTGATGAAATTCAATACCTAAAAGATTGGGAAGTACACCTAAAGAGCCTGGTGGATACGAACAGAAAAACAAAGTTTATTGCTAGTGGAAGTGCCACAGCAGCGTTACGAATGAAAAGTTTAGAAAGTGGTGCAGGAAGGTTTACTGATTTTTTCCTTCCTCCTCTTACTTTTTCTGAATACATCGATTTAAATTCTTTTAACCATTTACTTGAGGAAGTAGAAGTTGATTTTTGGGGATTTAAAAATTTTTATAAGGCCACAAATATTGAACAGCTTAACCAACATTTTTGTGATTATATAAATTACGGAGGCTTTCCTGAAATTGCTTTATCGAAAGAAAAAATAGCTAACCCTGAACAAGTGATTCAAAAGGATATTACCGATAAAGTTATTATGAAGGACTTGCCGGGTCTTTTTGGAATAGAAAACACGTTGGAATTACAACAATTTTTTAATGTGCTATCTTACCGAACCGGGGAGGTTATGAGTTATAAAAATGTTTCTACAGAAACGAAAACTGATATTAAAACCCTAAAAAGATATATTGAGTATTTAGAGTCTGCTTTTTTAATTAAAGTGCTTCACAGGGTAGATGTTACAGCTAAGCGATTTAAAAACATTACACAGTTTAAAGCTTATTTAACAAACCCAAGTCTTTTTACAGGTTTGTTTGGTAGTGTAAAGGATAATGATGAAAGGTTTCCTCATTTAGTGGAAACGGCAGTATTTGCGCAATATTTGCATCAAGATTATAAATACCTTCGGTATGCCAGTTGGAAAAGGAATGGAAATGAAGGGGAAGTAGATTTAGTACAAGTGAGTCCTAATTTTCAGAAAGTAGAATGGGCAGTGGAAGTTAAATGGTCTGATACTGCAAAAGCTAATAAGCTTAAATTTTTTATGAAGAAAAACGGGCTCGAAAAAGGAATTATGACAAGTAAAACTAAGTTTATAAACGGGTCTGATCTTCTAATAATTCCTAATAGTGTGTATGCTTACATGGTTGGTAAAAATGGGGTGTGATTAACATGCTTTCCTCAAAAAATAAAAAATGCGCAGGTGCAAATTTTAGATTTCGCCTTGACATGCTAGTTTAGAATAATTTAACTTTGCAATCATAAAAAATTATGCTGCCAAAATTTATGGTTATTAGATGTAGCGGAGTGCAAAACATTTGAATCGGCTTTGTTAATGGTAAAATGATTTAATGCGAGAATAAAATAATAAGTGGCTATAAATAGTTAATACCTTAAATCCGCAAGGAACTTTGTGATGAAAGTCATAAGATGTTGTTAGTCAGGTGTTCGCACAGATATTTGGAACGGAATCAATGTAGCATATTGATGAGTACCAAATATTGAGCAAGCGACTGAATGACATCATATTATGGCTTGTAATAGATTTTCCTTGCGGATTTAAGGTAATATAACAATTTTAGCATTCACTCATTAAAGAATTTTAAGATAGGTTTTTAACAAATAAGTATAACTTATATCATTAAATTGGCAGTAGAACGAAAATTTTAGAATAATATGTTTGATAGTTTAAGTGTAAAACTGGATAAGGCCTTTCAAACCTTAAAAGGGCAGGGGAGAATAACCGAAATTAACGTTGCTACAACGGTTAAAGAAATTAGGAAAGCACTTATTGATGCTGATGTAAATTATAAAGTTGCCAAGCAGGTTACAGACTCCATTAAAGAGAAAGC
>JAMOMJ010000030.1 GCA_027067135.1 Cyclobacteriaceae bacterium | reverse complement strand
TAAAATTATCAATAATACCAAAATAGCAACCAGCAGTAACGAAAACTATTCAAGGCTGAAATGTGAGTTGAAAAATAAACCCCGACTTTATAGACAGACTCTAGTTAGACTCTAAGTTATGCAAACAGTGCTTTTAGCTCATTTATAGCACTTCGCTGATTTCGAGGTTGAATTGGCAGATCGTTCATTATAGAAGGGTTCTCAAAAAGCTGTTTACACCGTACAATACCAGCATCTAAAAGTACTCTTTTCTCTTTCTTGTTTAAGGTAGATAAGCTGGTAATAGGATGCAGCCCATCTATTTCAATCCAATCGCGCAATCCTCCATCTGCCGGATAATCCCAACTAAGCATGGCCAGGCCATAGTCCTTGCCAAATTTTATGGCATCTTTGGTAAATCGGGTGTTGGTTACTATCCAACCCACATACGATTTTTTATCTTTGGCTTCGCCTCTTTTAAGCACTTTATGCAAATCTTGCACCCGTGAGTGTATATACATAGGAATTTTTACATCACTTTTTGTAGCCTGATTATTATGAAATTTACACTCAACAACGTAATATTTGTCCGGGTTTTGAGCTACTACATCAACCTCGTGCGTAACTGAATAGCCTTGCATCATCACCCCCACTTCTACTTCAAATCCTCGTTGCTTAAAAAGTTCGGCCACAAATTTTTCAAATGGGTAACCCGAAGGCCCCAAGTCCATTATGGCTTGTTTTAAACGATACTTAACTCCTGTCCCTCTTTCATGCTTACTCAGCAGCTTTGAGGCTTTGCGATAAATAATTTTTGTAGAAATGCCATCGTACGACTCCAGTTCAATGGCTTTGGTAATGAGCTCTGCCACATGCCCTGCTGCACCAGATCTCTTTAGTGAGTTTAATAAGCGAGAACGGTCAAATGGCACCAAGGTTCCATCGTATTTTTTAACAAGAAGTTGCTCCATGTATTGTCAGCATTATTGATACCATTAAAAGTACAATAAGGGTTTTTAAATCAGGCAGGATTTAATGTATCATAAGCCGCTTGAACTACTTTTTTTGAGTTACCCACAAAAATTTGGTTGTTGATAATTATAACAGGTCGCTTTAAAAAAGTGTATTCCGAAAGGATATAGTTTTTTAAGTCATCTTCCGTAAGGCTTTTATCCTTTAGCCCTAATTCTTTGTATTTGCGAGCAATTTTAGAAAAGAGGCTTTCATAACTACCCGTCATATTTTTCATTTCAGCTAACTGCTCAGCCGTAATGGAGTCAAATTTTATATCTTGAAATTCAAAGCCAAGTTCTTTGAGATTGAGCTCGTTAATAATTCGTTTTGAGGTGGAGCAAGTGGAAAGGTAATAGACTTTTTTCATTAATTAAATGATGTTAAAAACATAGGAAATAAAATTAAAGGGGTTCCTGCATACGCAGAAATGACGATTTACTCTTACTTAATTTCTACATCATACAGCAAACGCGCTTGCAGGCCTCTCATTGACTTAACTTGCTCTATCATTTGAGCATAAGGATACATATCTCCAAGCTGAGCCTTCATTAATTTAGCTTGCGTACTTCCTTCAAACTCTTCTAAAATTTCTTCAAGTGCCGTTTTCTGCTGAGGATAATAACGCACTTTATAGTCATCAGCTATTCCAGCTTTTTCAGCAGCAATGGCAATGGCATCATCTAAATCCCCTAAAATATCTACCAAACCATTTTCTTTTGCCTGAGAGCCTGTCCATACCCGGCCAGAAGCAATGGCTTTTAGGTCATCGATGTTCATTCCTCTCCCTTCGGCCGCTTTGGAAGTAAATAGCTCGTAACCTTCTTCCACACTGTTTTGAATAATCCTTTTTTCAGCATCAGTTAAGGCTCTTGAACTCGTCATCATACCAGAAAAATCTCCTGTAGAAACACCATCGGTTGTGATACCGAGCTTATTAGCCATAAAATCGCCCATATTAAATACAATACCAAATATGCCAATAGACCCCGTAATAGTATTGGGTTGCGACACAATGGTATCTGCCGCCATGCTAATATAATAACCACCAGATGCAGCATAATTGCCGAAAGAAGCAATTACAGGTTTAGACTCTCGTGCCTTTACTACCTCTCTCCAAATTAAATCCGAAGCCAAGGCACTTCCACCAGGTGAGCTCACTCTTAAAACGATGGCTTTCACTTTGTCATTTTCGCGTGCCTTGCGAATTTCTTTGGTAAATTTATCAGAGCCTATTTGTCCTTTTTTTCCTTTCCCATCCACAATATCGCCTTCTGCTATAATTACAGCAATTTTATTTTTAGAAGAATTTGATTTTGAAAATGACTTATTATAATCCTGAAAACTTACAAATTCGATGTCTTTTGTATTCTCCACTTCAATTTTATCGGCTACTTTCTGCAAAAACTGATCTTTGTATAATGTTGCGGTAATTAAACCAAGTTCTGTGGCTTGTGTTAAGTTTTGAGCAAGCATTTTATCTGAGATGTTCTTCAATTTGGTTTCCGAAATATCTAAGTCAGGCGCCATCTCAGAAATCATATAATTATAAATAGAGTTTAAAAATGAAGTAGTCTGCAATCGACTTGCATCACTCATTTTATCTAAAATTAGAGGCTCAACAGCACTCTTATAGGTGCCTACTCTAAAAATTTGAGGTTCAATTTCTAACTTTTCGAATGTGCCTTTTAGAAATGGGGTATTAGATGACAACCCATTCCACTCTAAACCACCTGCTGGGCTTACGTATAGCTCATCGGCTACCGAAGAAAGATAGAAGCCCCCTTCTGTTAAATAATCGGCATACGACATAATAAACTTACCCGAAGACTTAAACTCTACTAATGCTACTCTCACGGCAGAGCCCAAGGCAAAGCCTCCCATTAACGAAGGAGCTGACAATACAATTCCCTTTATTTTATCATCAGAAGCGGCATGAGTTAATGCTTTTTTTAAGTCGATAATGCCTATTTTTTTTGATTCACCACCAAAACCCATTTCAGAAAAAGGGTCGCTAAAGCTTCTATCTGCTAATTGCTTATTTAAATTTATATGTAAAATGCTATTATCGCTTACCGACACTTCTCCTTCGCTTTCCATAGCAGCAATAACAGCCGCAACCATAAAAAAGCCAAATAATGAGAAAACCACAAGGGCAAGAAAGCTGGCAAAAAAGTTTCTAAGAAAATTCATTCAGTTATTATATTTTGTGATAAAACTAGCTCTCCCAGTCTAAGTATTTGCAAGCCATAGAAAAACCAACTTCAAAAATAGAACTATTAAGTATTAGACTATAATCTATTCTACCAATAGTTGATAATTAATTTGAATGGTGTAAAATTGCTTTAAACCTTTTTTTATTTCCAGTATATCGCATGACTCATAAAGTATATTTACTCTTAGGCTCTAATCTTGGCGATAGAGTTGGGGTACTATTAAAGGCTCAACAAGAAATTAGTGCTAGAGTTGGCACCGTTATCAAAAGCTCTTCGATTTACGAAACCTTGGCTTGGGGAATTGAAAACCAACCTGCATTTTTAAATCAGGTGTTGCTCATTGAAACATTTTTAACCCCTCAAGAACTGCTAATAACTATAAATAAAATTGAGCAAGACCTAGGCCGCATACGGCACCAGAAATGGGGTGAGCGCCTGATAGATATTGATATTTTGTATTATGAGAATCAAATAATTGATGAGGAACATTTAAAAATTCCTCATCCTGAAATTATAAATCGCAGGTTTACGTTAGTACCATTGGTAGAAATTGCTGCAGATTTTGTGCATCCGGCTTTAGATAAAACCCAAGAGGAATTGCTTGAAGTTTGTAGAGATGAGCTAGAAGTAAAGAAATGCTGATTGTAATATGGTAGAACACCCATCTAACCTGAATTATTCATGCGTTTAGATTGATGTGGATTCAAGGCGTCAAAAATTGAAGCTGTGGTGTTCTACAGCGATGTTTTTGCAACGAAGAATACGCATTAATATAAATGCACATGTTGATTTTTTTGAAACACTGATTTGTTTTTAAATAATATCTCAATGATTGTAATTTGTTTTTTTGATAAAATTCAAAATGTTTATGAATAGTTCAGGCTAAGGGTTAACCCATCAACAATTAAAATATTTCAGCCTGTATTCTAAGGTAAAACCAAGGATATGCGTAATTATTTGATTATTGTCTCGCCTTCGCAAAACCTAGATCAGACGATAGTCGGATCTAACTGACGAGGATCAGTAGCTTGGATTCGGTCTGACTATCGTCCGGCCTAGTGTAAAGAATTCCAATAAAGCGAACTAATAATAATAAAAGCTGTATCTTTGCGGTATGGCTAGAATAGGAAAACCTCTAAAAATTGATCAGACAGTACAAGATGAAT
>JAMOMJ010000029.1 GCA_027067135.1 Cyclobacteriaceae bacterium | reverse complement strand
GCAGGATTGTAAAATAAAGCCCAAGAATCACTCAAGGCAACGGTAGTTCTTGCAAGAGATTCATTTTTACTCCCATAAAAACTTGCTTCTTGTGCAAACACGAGTGTTGTATGAACAGAGATTATAAGAACAGCTATGCAAAATCTTAGCAATGGTTTCAAAATGTAATTGGTTTATAATAATATTTTATAGAACAATTTAATTGATAATTAATTAATAGTCAAGTAAAAGAGGTTTCCTTCTATTTATTATTTGATGGTATTAACCTTTAATTTTAACAAAGTTGTAATTCTACTGCTTTGCTTTACCTATTGTAACATGCTATGTTTGTGGCTCCTTAAATAACATGTCGAAAACACTGCAAGAAATAAAGGCTCCCATAAATTCTGAGATAGAGGATTTTGAGAAAAAGTTCCGCGACTCGATGAAGAGCAAGGTGCTGCTTCTTGATAAAATTATGGGCTATATTGTAAAGCGAAAAGGCAAGCAAATGCGTCCTATGTTTGTGTTTTTAAGTGCCGGAGTTTCTGGTGGAATTACCGAATCTACGCACACTGGAGCATCGTTAATCGAGCTTTTGCACACGGCTACTTTGGTGCACGATGATGTGGTAGATGATGCCAATTACCGAAGAGGATTCTTTTCCATTAATGCCCTTTGGAAGAATAAAATAGCTGTTTTAGTAGGTGATTACTTGCTATCAAGAGGCTTATTGCTTTCTGTAGATAATGAGGAGTTTGATCTCTTGAAGATTGTTTCAAAAGCGGTAAAAGAAATGAGTGAGGGTGAACTTCTGCAAATGGAGAAGGCTCGCAAACTCGATATTACCGAAGAGGTATATTATGATGTTATCCGTCAGAAAACAGCTTCTCTCATTGCCTCGTGTTGTGCAGTAGGTGCAAGCTCTTCTAATCAACCTCAAGAAGTTATTGATAAAATGTGGGATTTTGGCATTAAGGTAGGCATGGCTTTTCAAATAAAAGATGATCTTTTTGATTACGGTAATGAAGAAATAGGCAAACCGGTAGGTATTGATATAAAAGAGAAAAAAATGACCCTACCATTAATCTATGCATTAAAAGATGCTAGTTGGAATGAGAAAAGGAAAATTATCAACCTTATTAAAAATCAGAGCCACAAACCTAAAAAGGTAAAAGAAGTGATTGAATTTGTGAAACAATCGGGTGGTATCGAATATTCTATCGAGGTAATGAATAAGTACCATCATCAAGCTCTGGAAGTACTCAACGATTTTCCTGATTCTGATTATAAAACTTCGCTACAAAAACTTATCGATTATACCATTAATCGACATAAGTAGCTTGAAAACTAGACAAATCTGCAATTCAATTGCAGATTTGTCTAAAATACAAATTGTAATTTCTCCCCCACTTTCTCCCACTATCATTTCATCATTACTTCGAAAGTAAGATTCAGGTACTAAATCAAACAATTCTAACATAGTAATCTGGCAATGGCACATACTGATTACCCAATAAATATTCAAATTTTGGTCATTTTTGCTAAAAAATGTAAAAAAGTGGGAGATTGTGTCATAAAATGGTTGATTGTGTCATTTATTTTCTTAAGTTTGTTTAATTAACTGTCCAAACTGAGCAATTTAGGGAAGATGAGAAGTGCTAAGTATTTGAGAATAAAAAGTTTACGAAAAACACAGGAATACCCACAGGGTATTGCCAGTATTTTTGGAAGCCTTTTTAACTCAAAGAGTTGGTGCTTATCGCTTTCATAAATTACTCAGCTTGGACACTAAGCTTTCAAGGGGAAAACAGATGGCTTTTTTTACAAGTGAATATACAGGTAAACTCGATGCAAAGGGCAGGTTAGTGCTTCCTTCGCGAATGAAAACCGCTTTGCCTGAATCTTCGTCAACAGAATTATACATTAAACTAGGGCTCGAACCCTGTTTAGAACTGTACCCCTTGAGTGAATATAAAAAGGTTTACTCGAAAATTGCCGGACTGAATGAATTTGACCCTGAAGTACGAAAACTTCAGCGAAATTTTTTCAGAGGCAGTGCTACAGTTGAGTTAGATGGTGCAGGACGTTTTCTAATACCTAAGATGATGCTCCAATATGCAAAGCTCAATAAAGAGGTAGTGATTGTTGGTATGGGGAGCAAAATGGAAATTTGGGATCCGGAAGTGTATCAAGACTTCTTAATTCAGGATCCGGACGAAATGGCCAAGCTTGCGCAAAAGCATCTATCTAAAAGTGAGTAATCCTACAACCACCTATCACCAACCTGTAATGCTCCAAGAGTGCATCGATGGGCTGGCGATAAAACCTAATGGCATTTATGTGGACTTAACCTTTGGAGGCGGAGGCCACAGTAAAGAAATAATAAAGCACCTTACAAACGGTAAGTTGTATGGGTTTGATCAGGATGATGACGCTAAAAAAGAATCTGAGTCTATCCAAGGCGAGCAGTTTGAATTTGTGAATGCCAATTTCAGATACCTTAAGAAATATTTAAGGCTTTATGGAGTAAAACAAGTAGATGGCATTTTAGCTGATTTGGGTATTTCTTCTCATCAAATTGATGTGCCTGAAAGAGGTTTTTCAACCCGTTTTAATGCTGCCCTCGATATGCGAATGGATCAGAACAGTGAGCTCACTGCTGAGATTATTATCAATGAATTTGAGGAAAAGGAGCTGATTGACCTTTTTAGCAGGTATGGCGAAGTTAAAAATGCCCGAACATTGGCTGCTGCCATTGTTTCTGAAAGAGTAACCAGAAGAATTGAATCCGTTGATGAGCTCAAAGCTATACTAGAGAAATATGCCAAACGAGGCAAGCAGTTCAAGTACTTCGCTCAAGTATTTCAGGCGTTGCGCATTGTGGTTAACGATGAAATGGGAGCACTTGAAGAAATGATTGAACAGGCCACAGAAGTATTAAAACCCGATGGCCGTTTTGTGGTAATGAGTTACCATTCTTTGGAAGACAGACCTGTGAAAAATTACTTTTCTAAAGGGAAGTTTAAAGGAGAAGTAGAAAAGGATTTTTATGGCAATATGATAAGACCGCTAGAACCAATAACTCGCAAGCCCATTGTGGCAAGTGAGGAAGAATTGAAATTAAATAATAGAGCACGTAGTGCCAAATTAAGAATAGCAAAAAAGTTAGCAGTTAAGTAAAATGGCTAAAAACACATTTAAAGAACCTAAAGGAACACGCAAAAACCTCTTTTCAGTAATGGAGAGGCTTGTTCGTGTGGATAGGTTTTTTGAAAATGGGTTGCCATTAAAATACTTGCCCAATGTAATGTTTACCATTCTACTTATTATTTTTTACATCGGCTATAATCATTACGCAGATAAGAACGCTCGTAATATTAATAAGCTTGAAGCAGAAGTAGAGGACTTACGTGCTCACTATACCACCTTGAAAGCGCAGTATATGTACTCTCGACTTCAATCAGAAGTGGAGAAAAGAGTAAAGCCTATTGGCTTGGTAGAAAGTATGGATCCTCCATATAAACTAAAAATGGCAGCTGAGTGAATATAAAAAAATCCATATTGCTCAGGGTGAGATTAGCATTTTTACCAATGCTATTATTTGGTATTGCCATTGTTTATAAAATTGGGGTAATTCAATTTGTAGAAGGTGATAAATGGCGATCATTAGCGGCAGAAATTGGCTTAGAGTACAGAGCTATCGAAGCAACCAGAGGGAATATATTATCTGATAATGGGAGCCTTTTAGCTACTTCAATTCCATTTTATAAATTAGCGCTGGATCCTTCCAGAGCAACACAAAAAATGGTGGATGATGGGCTTGATTCCTTGGCCTATTTACTTTCAAAATTTTACGGAGACAATTCAAAATCAACATATAAGCAACGTATTCTGGATGCCCGTAACTCAGGCAGAAGATATGTGCTACTCAATCGTAAATTAATTGATTATCAAGAGAAAAAAGAAATGGAGCAATGGCCCATCTTTCGTGAAGGGCGAATGGATGGAGGTGCTCTATTTACTAAAGTTGATAAACGATTTAAACCATTTGGATACCTCGGTCAAAGGTCTATTGGGTTTATTAACGAGAATGGCAGAGGTGCAGGATTGGAATACTCTTTTAATGCTGACCTCGCTGGAATGAATGGCAAAGCCCTCTACCGAAAAACAGTAGGTGGTAAATGGCGACCTATACCTGACGCCTCGGAAGTACGGCCGGTTGATGGGTACGATTTGGAAACTACCATTGATATTAATTTGCAAGATGTAGCTGAGTCATCATTATTAAGTGCACTTGGTCATCATAAAGCAGATTACGGAACAGTAGTAGTAATGGAAGTTGCCACAGGCCATATCAAGGCTATTGCCAACCTAAGTAAAAATTCAAATGGCACTTATTCCGAAAGATATAATTATGCTGTAGGGCGGCAAGGGCTAAGAGAACCTGGATCTACATTTAAGCTAGTTACTATGTTGTGCCTGCTCGAAGACACTAATCTGAAGCTTTCAGACTCGATTAAAACAGGTGATGGCGTTGAGCAATTTTATGAAGAATCAGTAAGCGACCATAAGGAAGGTGGTTATGGAACCATCACCATAAAAGAAGCCTTTGAACAATCGTCCAATATTGCAATGGCGAAACTGGCTGACAAATACTATGGACTAAAACCTCAAAAATTCTACGATCATTTAGTTGATTTCGGGCTTACAAGAGCAATGGGTTTTCAAATGGTAGGTGAAGGAGTTCCCAAAGTGAAGAAACCCGAGGAATGGAGTGGAATTACTTTGCCTTGGATGGCTCACGGATATGGGTTGGAGTTAACACCGCTTCACACATTAACCATGTTTAATGCGGTGGCTAATAATGGTGTTATGGTGAAGCCAATGATTATTAAAAGAATAACTAAGGCTGAGAAAGAAGTGAATGTGTTCAACACCACGGTGATGAACAAAAAAATATGTTCGGACGAAACCCTTGCCCAAATAAAAATTTTACTGGAAGGAGTGGTGGAGAATGGTACGGCTAATAATATCAGCGATGCTGATTATAAAATTGCAGGAAAAACGGGTACAGCTCAAACTTTAAAAAATGGGAAATACCAAAAGCAATATATGACTTCGTTTGCAGGTTATTTTCCAGCGGATGCGCCCCAATACAGCATTATGGTGGTTATTGAAAATCCTAGAGGGTATTCGCAATATGGCAGTAATGTGGCGGCACCTGTATTTAAAGAAATTGCAGACCAAGTGTATGCGAAAAATATCGAGATGCACACTGAGCTTGCCAGCGACTTTAAAAGAGATTATGGTGTTTTCCCAGTGATTCAAGCGGGCTATCAACCTGATTTAGTTACGATATGTAATGAAATAGGGGTTTCTAACCATATTACAGAAGAAGCTGATTGGGTAAGAGCCAAAATAAAAGACAACTCCATTAATTGGAAGAAAAATGAGATACAGCGTGGCTTAACTCCTAATGTGGTAGGAATGACCTTGCGAGATGCACTTTATGTGCTGGAGTCAAACGGGTTTAGAGTAAATATATCTGGTGAAGGCAGGGTGAAGAAGCAATCAATTTTGGCTGGTAGAAGAGCAAGCAAGGGAGACATTATACATATTGAATTAGGCTAGTGAAAAAGTTAAATAACATATTATATAATGTTTCGCTAAAGGCGGTGTCTGGCTCAACAGATGTCAGCTTTAACAATCTATGCTTCGATTCAAGAAAGGTTAAAAAGGATGATGCCTTTGTGGCTGTAAAAGGCACACAAGTTGATGGCCATATCTATATCTCTAAAACAATTGAGCAAGGTGCAACAGTAATTGTGTGTGAAGTGCTTCCAGAGATTCTGGAGGAGAATGTAACATACATAGAAGTGAAAAAAAGTGCAGAAGCTCTTAGCATTATGGCTGCCAACTTCTTTGACAACCCTTCCAAAAAACTAAAGTTAGTTGGGGTTACAGGCACCAATGGTAAAACTACCATTGCCACAATGTTATACCAGTTATTTAGCCAGTTAGGGTATAAATCTGGTCTGCTTTCAACCATAGAAAATAGAATTGGTGATAAGGTGCTTAAAGCTACGCATACTACGGGCGATGCCTTGCAACTAAATGAGAATTTAGCTGAAATGATTAAGCAAGGATGCACACATTGTTTTATGGAGGTGAGTTCACACGCCCTCGACCAAAAGAGAACGGCTGGATTTGAATTTTCAGGTGCATTATTTACAAATATCTCTCACGACCACCTTGATTACCACAAAACATTTGATGCCTATATCGCAGCTAAGAAATTATTATTTGATGGGCTACCAAAATCAGCCTTTACCTTGGTTAATACAGATGACAAACGAGGCAGGATTATGCTGCAAAATACGAAGGCAACAAAAAGCAGTTATTCACTTAAAAGTGCCAGTGAATTTAAAGGAAAAATTATTTCTAACAGTTTAAATGGGTTAGAAATGAACATCGATAATAGGTCAATTTGGTTTAAGTTATTTGGTGATTTTAATGCCTATAATATTTTATCTGTGTATGGAGCTGCTATTTTAATGGGTGAACAGGCGGATGAAGTGCTTACTGTCCTTTCCAATATTGATCCTGTGCCAGGAAGAATGGAAGTAGTGCCTAATATGGTAAAAATTACTGCGTTGGTAGATTATGCACACACACCTGATGCACTTAAAAATGTATTAGACACTATTTCAGGATTGAGAACTGGAAATGAAAACGTAATTACGGTGGTGGGCTGTGGTGGTGATCGTGACAAAGATAAAAGACCATTGATGGGTTCTATTGCCTCTGAAATGAGTGATAAGGTAATTCTTACTTCGGATAACCCTAGAAGCGAAGACCCTAATGCGATTATTGATGAAATGAAACAAGGTGTAGGCGCAAGCAATAAGCGAAAAGTGGTGGCTTTAGTTAATAGAGAAGAGGCCATTAAAACTGCTTGTTTATTGGCTTCACCAAATGATATTATTCTGGTGGCGGGTAAAGGCCACGAAGATTACCAGGAAATTAACGGTGAGCGATTGCCATTTGACGATCGAAAAGTGCTGAGTGAAATGTTAAACCTCATGAACAACTAGTATGCTATATCACCTATTTCAGTTTTTGCATGCTAAGTTCGACTTTGCGGGTTCTGGGCTGTTTCAATACATCTCTTTCCGGTCTGGTATGGCTGTGATTTTGTCCATATTAATATCAGTAATTTTTGGAGAACGCCTTATTAAAATGCTTCAAAAACTGCAAGTAGGCGAGTCAATCAGAGACCTTGGACTTGAAGGCCAAATGGAGAAAAAAGGCACACCAACTATGGGAGGTCTTATTATTATCCTTTCAATTGTATTGCCAACTATTCTATTTGCGCGTTTAGATAATGTGTATATCATATTGCTTCTTGTAACAACCCTTTGGATGGGTGCTGTTGGGTTTGTAGATGATTATATCAAAGTTTTTAAGAAAAACAAGGAAGGCTTAAGTGGTCGGTTTAAAATCGTTGGACAAGTAGGGTTAGGCCTAATTGTGGGCTTAACGCTATATTTTAATGATGATGTAGTCGTTCGGGAGTTCGACTCAAAAGCATCTACTGAAATTTCAGTTTCTGATGAAACACCTGTTTACAACGATGTAAAATCCACGAAAACAACAATGCCGTTCTTTAAAAATAATGAGGCGGATTATAGCGTGTTGAACCCTTTCGATGCCAAATATACGTGGATAATTTACGTGCTTATTGCCACTTTTATTATAACAGCAGTATCAAACGGAGCCAATATTACAGATGGTATTGATGGCCTTGCAGCAGGTACGACCGCTATTATTGTGGGTACTTTGGGTATTTTGGCCTATGTATCTGGTCGTGTCGATTTTAGCCAATACCTCAACATTATGTACATCCCAAATTCGGGAGAACTATTGATTTTTAGTACGGCATTGGTAGGAGCTACAGTTGGTTTTCTATGGTACAACTCATACCCGGCACAGGTGTTTATGGGCGATACAGGTAGCTTGGCTTTGGGCGGAATTGTAGCTGTTTTTGCCTTGGTGATCCGAAAAGAATTATTGATTCCCATTTTATGTGGTATTTACCTCATTGAGCTCGTTTCTGTGATTGCTCAAGTGAGCTACTTTAAATACACGAAAAAGAAATACGGAGAAGGACGAAGAATATTTTTAATGTCTCCCCTTCACCATCATTACCAAAAGAAATTAATTCCGGAACCCAAGATTGTTACCCGGTTTTGGATTATAGGAATATTATTAGCCATACTAACCTTAGCTACGCTAAAAATTAGATAATGAGTAAACGAATCATCATACTGGGAGCTGGAGAGAGCGGAACAGGGGCAGCCCTTCTTGCCAAAAGCAAGGGCTATGATGTATTTGTGTCCGATGCTGCAGCAATAAATCCGAAGTATAAAAATGAATTAATTGAGCATAAGATTGAGTTCGAAGAGTTCAGTCATTCTGTTGATTTATTGAAAGGAGCCGAACTGGTAATCAAAAGCCCAGGCATTCCTTTTGATATTCTTATTATAGAAAAAGTAATTGAAGCAGGGATTGAACTTATTGATGAACTTGAATTTGCGTATCGATATACAGATAAACCAATTATTGCCATTACAGGGAGTAATGGGAAAACCACTACCACCCTCTTAGTACATCATTTGCTTACATCCTCTGGTGTAAAAGCTGGCTTGGCAGGTAATGTCGGCCATAGCTTGGCTCGGCAAGTAATTGAAGATAGTGCTGAGGTATATGTGGTTGAGATGAGCAGTTTCCAATTGGATGCCATTAGTTCATTTAAGCCAAGTATTGCTATCCTGTTAAATATCACACCCGATCACTTAGACAGATATAATTACGATTTTGATAAGTATGCAAATTCTAAAATGCGTATCACAAAAAATATGCAGGAGCAGGATTGCTTAATTCATTTTGAAGAGGATGAAGTGCTGCATAAAAAAGTAATTCAACTAACTCAAAAGATAAATTTAGCGCCCATTGGGTTTAAGAAATCAAGCAAAACTGTAGGGTTTAAATCAGCAGAAGGACTTTCTATCCAATTTGAAGGCAAGCAGTTTGAAGTACCTGCCAATTTATTTCCATTAAAAGGGGAGCATAATATTTTAAATATGTTGGCAGCCATCACGGCTGTAATGCAATACGGAGTTTCGATAGAGCAAGTTTTAGCTCATTTGCCAACTTTTAAAAATGCACCAAACCGAATGGAATTTATTACCCATATTAAAGGTGTTGAATTTGTAAATGATACCAAGGCCACAAACGTGGAGGCCGTTTATTATGCGCTGGGTAGTTATTCAAATGATATTGTGTGGATTGCTGGCGGTCAGGACAAAGGCAATGATTATAGCCAAATTAAGGAATTGGTAGCCGAAAAGGTGAAAGCAATGGTTTGCCTTGGTGCTGATAATAAAAAATTGATTGATTTCTTTGAGCCAATCGTAGCAAACATCTCTGAAACGCAAGATGTAAAAGAAGCGGCACGAATGGCTTATGAGTATGCAAACTCGACCGATGTTGTGCTGTTATCTCCTGCCTGTGCAAGTTTTGATTTATTCGAGAATTATGCTCGCAGAGGCGAATTATTTAAAGAAGCTGTTTTTGAACTTAAATCTGAAAAAGATGGATAAGGTAAAAGAATGGCTCAATAATAATATCAAAGGTGATCCTGTAATCTGGGCAATCGCTGTTCTTTTAGGAGTAATTGGTCTGTTTGTGGTGTATAGTTCTACGCGTGCCTTGGCCTACCGAAATATGGAAAGCACAGAGTATTATTTAATTAAGCATACGCTATTAGTTACCCTTAGCTTACTTACCATGTGGGTGGCGCACAATATCGATTACAGGTATTATTCTACTTTGGCTAAAGCAGGAATGATTTTATCTATTCCTTTATTAATCTATACTTGGGTAGCTGGTACCAGCTTAAACGAAGCTTCGCGTTGGATAACCATTCCGGTAATCAATCAAGTATTTCAGCCATCCGATTTAGCAAAACTTTCATTAATAGCCGGTATTGCAGCAATGCTTGCCAAAAGGCAACAAAATATAGAAGATTTTAAGACTACACTTATCCCCATGTTGGTATGGAGTGGCATCATCTGCGGGCTTATCGCCATGGCAGACCTTTCTACAGCCATTATGCTGTTTGCAACTGTAATGTTGATAATGTTTATAGGAAGGGTGCCACTCAAATATTTGGGTTTACTCGTGTTAGTTGGTGCATTAACTGGCGCATTAGCATTTAATATTGGTCAGCGTGGAGCCACTGCTGAAAGCAGAGTTAAAGATTTCTTTAGTGATGATAGATTGCCTTATCAAGCCGAACAAGCTCGAATTGCCATTGCCTCAGGTGGTATTACTGGCAAAGGACCAGGCAAAAGTGCCCAAAAAGATTTTCTGCCACACCCTTATTCCGATTTTGTGTATGCCATTATTATTGAAGAATACGGGATGTTAGGAGGTGCCATTATTATACTCTTATACCTCGCTCTATTATTTAGAGGAATGAAGGCGGTTGCTAACAGTGAACGAGCCTTTGGAGGTCTATTATCTGCAGGACTTTCCTTTGCTCTGGTGATACAAGCCATGGTAAATATGGGTGTTGTGGTAGGTTTAGGGCCTATTACAGGCTTGCCTCTCCCATTTTTAAGTATGGGTGGAACTTCTCTTTTATTCACAGGAATGTCACTAGGAATTATATTGAGTGTAAGCAGAGGAGAGGTGGATAATAGCATTGCACCTGCTAAAGGGCAATTTAAAAATGTAGTAAAACTTAAAACAGAATAATTATCGAAAACAATACATCATATCGGGTGATACTAAGCGGTGGAGGCACCGGTGGTCATATATTTCCTGCCTTGGCAGTAGCAGATAAAATAAAGGAGCAGTTTCCTGCTTCCAAAATTTTATTTGTTGGGGCTAAGGGGCGCATGGAAATGACCAAGGTAGTAGAGGCTGGCTATGATATTATTGGACTAAATATATCAGGATTTCAAAGACGCTTGACTCTGGAGAACCTTCTATTCCCCTTGAAAGTAATCTCCAGTTTCTTGTCGTCTATTCGCATTCTACGAAAATTTAAACCACAAGTGGTAGTAGGATTTGGAGGCTATGCCAGTAGTCCTATTACATTGGCTGCTGCTCGCAAAGGCGTGCCCATAGTGTTACAAGAGCAAAATTCGTATGCAGGACTTGCCAATAAAGCGGTAGCCAAGCGAGCAAGCAAAATATGTGTGGCCTATGAAAATATGGAACAGTTTTTTCCTGCTGATAAACTTGAATTAACAGGTAATCCTATTCGACCAACTATTAAACTAGGTATAGATAAGAATAAGGCATTAGCCCATTTTAAACTGGAAGAAGGAAGGAAGACAATTCTTGTGATAGGAGGCAGCTTGGGTGCTCGCACTTTGAATGAGAGCATTATGCAAAATATTGAGCGCTTACTCCTTTCTAATTACCAAGTGATTTGGCAAACGGGTAGTTTCTACTATAAAGAGATGCAGGAGAGAGTTAAACCGTTCGACCTCAAGAATATTCGCTTGGTAGAATTTATTAAAGAAATGGATAAAGCCTATGCAGCTGCTGATGTCGTTGTTTCAAGGGCAGGAGCACTTACCATTTCAGAATTAAGTGTAATCGGTAAAGCAGTTGTTTTTGTGCCTTCTCCTAATGTGGCCGAAGACCACCAAACTAAGAATGCAATGGCGTTGGTGAATACTAATGCCGCAGAAATTATTAAGGATAAAGAGGCCATTAACGAATTAGTGGACAAAGCTTTTGAGCTTTTGGAAAGTGAAGAAAGGCTTAAAGAATTGGAGCAAAACATATTAAAGTTGGGCAAGCCCAATGCAACGCAATCAATTTTAACCCAAGTATTGTCATTAATTAAATGAAGAAGTTGAACTACGATATCGTGTATTTTATTGGTGTGGGTGGCATCGGTATGAGTGCGCTTGCACGTTGGTTCAATGCTACGTATGGGGTGTTTGGTTATGATAAAACCCTTTCAGAGCTAACAGAAACATTAGAAAAAGAAGGAATTGCTATTCATTACGATGATAATGTTAACAAAATTCCTTCCGATGCAACTAAGGAAAATACGCTAGTCATTTACACACCTGCTATTCCAACAGATCATGCTGAACTTACTTATTTTAAAGAAGGTGGCTTTACCATTAAAAAACGAGCAGAAGTACTAGGCGATATTAGCAGAAACTACTTTACGGTTGCTGTTGCTGGCACCCATGGTAAGACTACTACATCTTCAATGATTGCTCACCTTTTACACTTTGCGGGTGTAGATGTAACAGGTTTTATTGGCGGGATTGCTACCAATTTCAATTCGAACTTAGTGATTGGTGGAACAGATAAAGCCATAGCGGTTATCGAAGCAGATGAATTCGATCGTTCCTTCTTGCACTTATCACCAAATATTGCAGTGGTAACTTCTACGGATGCAGACCACTTGGATATTTATGAAGATGGAGAAGCACTAAAAAATAGCTTTAGAGCCTTTATTGATAAACTTGCCAAAGATGGAAAATTACTGATTTCTCAAAAGGCTAATGAGTCACTTGATTTAGGCTTCGGGTCTGAATATGGATTAGAAGCTAGTAAAATTAGAGCGAAGAAAATTAAAATAGGAGAGGGTGTTTTTGTGTTCGATTATGCAGATGAAAACACGAAGATTGAAGGATTAGAGCTAAGCCTTCCAGGCTTTCATAATATAGAAAATGCACTAGCTGCTATCCGAATAGCCTTGCTTTTACATATACCTGCTCAAAAAATAAAAGAAGGGATTAAGGCTTATAAAGGTGTGAAAAGAAGGTTTGAATTTATATTTAAGTCTGCCTCTAAAGTGTATATCGATGATTATGCGCACCACCCTGAAGAACTCAATGCTTTTATTAAATCGGCTAAGGCATTATATCCGAGCAAAAAGTTAACAGTTATTTTTCAACCTCATTTGTACAGCAGAACAAAAGACTTTTCCGCTGGTTTTGCAAAGGCTTTAGACCAAGCCGACCAAGTTTGGTTATTGGATATTTATCCTGCCAGAGAATTACCAATAAAAGGGGTTACTTCTGATTTGATTCTTAGTCAGATGGAGTTGAATGACAAGAAACTTATCAGCAAAAAAGTGGTGATTGATGAAATTGAGAACTCTGATTTTGAAGTACTAGCCACTTTAGGAGCTGGAGATATAGATCGCTTGGTGCCTGAAATTAAAGATGTATTACAAAAAATGAATGCCCATGCGTAAGCATATTAAAACCATATCGTGGGTGGCAGGAGTGCTAATAATAAGTGCATTACTAATTGGTTTCGAATCAGTGGAAAGTAATAGCAAGGTGTGTAACGACATTATTATAACTATTGATAATCAGCTTGAAAATCATTTTGTAGATGATAATGATATTGTGGATCTAATCACCTTAAACGGTGCCGAAATTATTGAAGGAACTCATGTGAGCAAACTCAATCTTCGTGAAATTGAGCAGCGTTTAGCGGAAGAACCATTCTTAAATAAAGCAGAAATATATGTAGATCATTCTGGCAATATGATGGTACACGTAGGCTTAAGAAAACCAATGGCAAGGGTGGTTCGCTATAACGGCCCAGATGCATATATTGGTGAAGATGGACAAGTTTTGCCTGTTTCATCTAAATATAGCAGACGAGCAGTAATTATCACTGGCGAAAAGTCGAAGGAGATATCTGAGCAAATCAATATTGCAGATGGTGAATATGCTAATTTATATAAGTTGATTCAATATATAGTGGCCGATGAGTTTTTAAAAGCTCAAATAGCACAAATAAAAATAATTAAAAATGGGGAAGTAATTCTTTACCCACAAATAACCAAACAATACATAGAGTTTGGGAAAATAGAAAATATAGAAACGAAATTTAAAAAGTTGAGATTATTCTACGATGAAATTCTACCTAGAAACGGTTGGAATTCTTACAGTAGAGTTAACCTCAAATACAAAAACCAAATCATTTGCGAATAAACCCAAATTATAACGATATGGACACAGACAAAATAGTAGTAGGACTTGATATTGGCACCACAAAAATTTGTGCCATGGTCGGTCGTAAAAACGAGTACGGAAAATTAGAAATTCTGGGTACAGGCAAGGCCGTTTCTGATGGAGTAATCCGCGGGATTGTCATCAATATAGATAAAACCACCAAGGCTATTGAGCAAGCCATTGCTGAGGCTGAAGAGCAATCGGGCATAAATATTAATGTGGTTAATGTAGGTATTGCCGGCCAACATATTAACAGCATGGTTACCCATAATGGCATCACTCGTAAAACTACTGATGAGGAAATTACAGTAGATGATGTACTTCAATTAACAGAGGAACAATACCGTACTGTTATCGCACCCGGTAGCGAAATAATTCATGTAATGCCACAAGATTATATTGTGGATTATGAAGATGGGATTAAAGAGCCGGTAGGGATGTCAGGAGTTCGTTTAGAAGCTGATTTTCATATAATTACGGCTCAAACAAATGCCATCAACAACATTAATAAATGTGTGAAGCGGGCAGGATTAGAAACAGATAACCTGATTCTAGAACCTATAGCGTCAAGCATGTCGGTTTTAAGCGATGAGGAGAAAGAAGCAGGTGTTTGCTTAGTTGACATTGGTGGTGGTACTACCGATGTGGCCATCTTTTATGATGGTATCATTCGTCATACTGCAGTAATTCCTTTTGGAGGCAATATTCTTACTTCGGATATAAAGCAAGGATGCCAAGTGCTTAATAATCAGGCCGAATCGCTTAAAACTAAATTTGGAATGGCCATTGCAGAGCAAGCAAATCCTAATGAGATTATTGCTATTCCTGGTTTACGTAACCGTCCACCAAAAGAAATTTCTGTTAAAAATCTGGCTCATATAATAGAAGCCAGAATGGAAGAAATTATTGAGCATGTGCATGCCGAAATAATTAATAGTGGGTACGAAGGAAATCTGGCTGGAGGTATTGTACTTACAGGTGGAGGATCACAATTGCAATCTGTGAAACAATTAGTGGAATACATGACAGGTGTTGATGTACGAATTGGACATCCTAACGAGCATTTAGGCAAGAGTACGTCTGATATCAAATCGCCTATGTATGCCACCTCAATTGGGCTTGTGTTATCAGGATTTATGGATATTGATGATCGCCAAAATACATACGAAGAGCTTACCTCTTCAGCTAAAGGAGAAGAAAATAGTGCTAGTGACAATGCAAAATCATTTGTACAGAAAATACTGGCTAAAACAAAAGGATTACTAATTGATGATATGGATAATGGAGATTACTAATACCCATTATCTTTTAACGAATAACTAAATAAAATAGAAACCAAAATTTAAACATTATGTCTGACAACATGTACAATTTTGAAATTCCAAAACACCATAAATCCATTATAAAGGTAATTGGTGTAGGAGGTGGAGGCAGCAATGCCGTTAACCACATGTTTAACCAAGGAATCAAAGATGTGGAATTTGTGGTGTGTAACACCGATTCTCAAGCTTTGAAAAGTAGCCCTGTGCCTAATAGGCTTCAGATTGGGATTAACCTAACTGAAGGATTGGGAGCTGGAGCGAACCCTGAAAAAGGAGAAAATGCTGCCATTGAAAGCAAGGATGAAATCCGTGAAATGATTGGTAGTGATACCAAAATGCTTTTTGTTACGGCTGGCATGGGAGGCGGAACGGGTACTGGTGCCGCACCTGTAATTGCTAAAATTGCAAAGGATATGGACGTTTTAACCGTTGGTATTGTAACTGTTCCCTTTGCCTTTGAAGGTAAAAAGAAAATGAAGCAGGCGGAGTTGGGTATTACCCAATTAAAAGCTAATTGCGATACTGTGCTTGTTATCCTTAATGATAAATTAAGAGAGGTATATGGCAATCTGGGAATTAATGAGGCGTTCGCCAAAGCGGATAATGTACTTACAAATGGTGCCAAAAGCATTGCAGAAATTATTACAGTTACAAGCCATGTAAATGTAGATTTTGAGGATGTAAGAACCGTAATGCATAATGCGGGAGCTGCGGTTATGGGTTCTGCAACAATGGAAGGTGACGACAGAGCACTACGTGCAGCAGAAGGAGCCTTAACTTCTCCTTTGTTGAATAATAAGAATGTACACGGTGCCAAGAAAATATTGCTTTCAATTATTTCAGGTGAGCAGGCAGAACTTCAAATGGACGAGTTAACCGTAATTACCGAGTATATTCAGGACATGGCAGGAGATGAAGCAGAAATGATTTTTGGTCATGGAGTTGATGCTGATTTGGGCAATAATATTAGAGTTACGGTAATTGCAACAGGTTTTGAGGAGACTAATGAAAACGGGTTAGATATTGGCTCGGAAAGAAAAGTGTATGATTTAGACTCTGAAAAGCAGGTTGCAATGTTTAAAGCGAACGAAGCGGGCTCAATTTCTCCTGATAGTTATCAAGATGAGATTACCACAAAGGTTGACAGCTCTTTAAACGAGCCTCCCGCTGTACCTACTGCTGAAGATGAATTTTCTAAAGGTTTTCGATTTGATATGAACGGGAATGAGCAACAAGAGGAAAGTGATTTGCTTGGAAATGAAGAAGAGGAAGAAATGACCGTTCGTGTTCAAAATACAAGTCAGGATACTGATTACAATATTTCTTCAACACGTAAAGAAATATTAGACCATAAAAGGCGTGAGCGAGTAGATAAGCTGGTTGCTAATAGTTTTACTAATAAAGAGGAGAATTATAAAACCAAATTTGATGTGCCTGCTTTTGAGCGCAGAAAAGTAAAGTTTGACGATGTGCCTCATTCTTCAGAACGTAATATTTCACGTTTTAACTTAAATGATGATAATCATATTTTAGGAAATAATAGATTTTTACACGATAATGTAGATTAATGTTAGTTATTGAGTTAATTGATATCAGTTATGTAGTAGGTGTGAATTATAGTTTACCTGTTGCACCTAACAACCAATAACTTAATAATCACTCTCAAAATAATATCGAGTATTGGGTTTATTCGATTAAATTGCCTTGGTTCCAGCAAGTCAGACTGCTTGGAGCCAGGCAATTTTTGTTTACAAATGTTTCTTTTTCTATTCTAACGAAGAGCTTGCCCCGTTTTTTCGGGGAAGAATCTTCTAAGGTTTGATGAGAGTGTAGAGCTGTGTTGTAGAAGATTCTTCGGCTTATGGCCTCAGAATGAAAAGCGAAAGGCAGGCTGTTTTGTTATTAGCAGGCATAATGGCTTAATTCTGCCAGCTTCCTTAGTTCATCGCATCTTAGTATCCTTTTCTATTCTGACGAAGGAAGAATCTTCTAAGGCTATAATTTATTACCTATGATAAAGATTGACAGGAGGCCACTCCATAACTTCTGTATTCAAAAATTTCATTGAAGGGTTCAAAAATTTTATCAGAGCTAATTTTTTAGCTCGAACCCACTCTTTTATTTCCTTTTCCCTAGCCAGTGCGTTATTAACATATTTATGATGTTCGAAGTATAAAAGGTAGTAACAATGATACTTTCCAGTAAAACTTTTGGATGTGCCTTTGTTTATATAGTGCTCAGTTAATCGTTGAGAGAGGTTATTGGTAAACCCTGTATAAAGAACTGATTTAGTTGAGTTTGTGATGATATAAACATGGAAGGAGTATGGCATAAAGGTACAAAGTACGAATTGCAGTTAATAAAGTCAAGGATTAGAAGATTCTTCGGCTATGGCCTTAGAATGAAAAGGAAGAAAGTGAGTGTTGTAGATTGTTGTGTGTCCTGCGTTGCTTCGGGATACAATTTAGTAATAAAATAAGGAGCAACAAAACTGTAATTGAGATGAGAGGATTCCAAAACGTTGGTATGGTCTCTCGGCTGGGGTGTTCAGGCACATCAGTCAAACCGCCTTATGGTGCTTACCCTTCACGGGTTGGTGTTGAGCGATAAGGTCAAAGATTTGCCCGTTAGCTGCGAAGCCCACGGAGTTAAGTTATGGTAGGAGTAAAGAAGCTGAATGAGATGAGAATGAACCCTTGTAGAGGTGTCCCCGCATCAAGTGCGGGGCAGGCTGTAAACAACTTTAGTATTGTCAAAATCGAGGGATATGCGGTCTTGCGAGACGAAACTTGACGAGCGTAACCTGATGTATTGGTCAAGTGGCAATCGGCATAGAGAGGGCAGGAGCTTTACTTACGGCTCAATTACGGAACAGGAGAAGCTAATTAGGGCTTGCTGAAAAACACATAAATAAAAGTTTATCAGAGAATTACAGTAGTTAACTGTTAATAAAGTGCAAGGGTTTTAATCAAAATTGGCTAAAACCCTTGCACCTGTTAATTTCATTAAATTAAAATTTAGTAAAATTATGTTAGCCCAGGCACGTCATCTACTTCACAGGCTTCAGCTCGAAGTATTACAATACATCTTCGCTTTGCCTGCTCGTATCTAACGTATCTGGGACTTTTTCAGCAAGCCCTAATTAGTAGTGCAAAAATGCGATAACCCCGAAGGGCAATGCAGAAAGTAGCAATACTATTGATTAGTGGCGGATTAGTTCGTAGTAGTGTAGATACTTTGGGAAACCAGAGAGGAGCGAAGGGACTGACTTAACAGTTTTAAATTGTATTACAACTAGATGAGAATTTAGGATGATTTTCGAGGAGAAACAAAAGTCGCAACCGATAGAGAGGCGACAGGTATGGAACAGCTTTATAAAAGTAAGGCGAAATGGCGGAGCCTCTGGGGTGGACAGGATGTCTATCGAGCAGGTGTCTGCTCAACCCAGGAAGTATTTATATCCGATATGGAATAGGTTGGCTAGCGGCAGTTATTTTCCAAAACCTGTGCGTGAAGTTGAAATACCCAAAACAGATGGGAGAAAGCGAAAGCTGGGCATCCCCACGGTACAAGACCGAACAGCCCAAATGGTAATAAGGGAAGAGCTTGAAGCA
>JAMOMJ010000028.1 GCA_027067135.1 Cyclobacteriaceae bacterium | reverse complement strand
GTAATGGAAAATACATCCATCATGGCTTGGGTTCAAGTTCTACTAATGGTGAATGGCAAACGTTTACACGAGATTTACAAGCTGATCTTAAAGAGTTTGAAAGTGATAATGACATTATTTCTGTTAACGCCTTTTTAATTCGCGGTAATGGATTGGTGGATGATATTGAAATGAGAACATCTATATTTGATGATTCTGTAAAGCCAATTTTAAATGGAGTATGGTATAAACCAAACATAAGCATATCTTGGCAATGGCAGTTACAAAAGAATGGGGAAATTCCTATAAATACATCTTATGATGTTGATATGTATGATATTGATTTATTTAACTCAACTAAAGCATTAATAAAATCACTTCAAGATAGAGGCAAAAAAGTTATCTGCTACTTTAGTGCCGGAACTTATGAGGGCTGGCGTGAGGATGAGCATAAATTTCCAGCTGAAGTTTTAGGCAGTAAGATGGGTGACTGGAATGAGACATGGCTTGATATCAGTAATGAAGCATTAGCTCCCATCATGAGAGCAAGACTTGATTTAGCAGTAGAGAAAGGGTGTGATGGAGTTGAGCCTGACAATGTAGATGGCTATGAGAATGAAACAGGATTTATCTTAAGTGCCGAAGATCAAAGAGCTTATAACAAATTCATAGCAAATGAAGCTCATAAAAGAGATCTTAGTGTAGGTCTTAAAAATAATGTAAGTCAAATTGAAGAGCTAGAGCCTTATTATGATTTTAGCGTCAATGAACAGTGTCGTAAATATAACGAATGTACAGAACTAAAACCATTTACTGACAACGGCAAACCAGTTTTTCATGTAGAGTATGATCAAATATATATAGACAATAGCAATGGTGAACGCGATAAGATGTGTAAAGAGACTAAAAGTCTACATTTTCAAACACTTATCTTACCCCAAAGTCTAGATGATAGCTTTAGATATGATTGTATAAATATTCTTACATCAAAAAGTGTCTATGGACTTGATGAAAATATTGTTGTAGATCTTACGGGTCTGCCAGGCAACAGCAACGACTGGGTTGGTATCTATCCAAAGGGATCCAATAATGATTGGGCAAATGTTATAAGTTGGTCTTTTACAAATGCAACTAAAGCATTAAATGGAGAAGCAGGTATTGAAAATACCCAATTGACCCTAGATGCTATCTATAATGAAGGAGAATATGAAGCCAGACTTTTTTTTAATAACTCATTTGTGATGCAAGACAGAGTAAGTTTTAGCGTACTTCATCGAAACTATGGAGCTGCCGGAGTGCACGACATCTCAATTTCTAATCTAAAAGAGAGTGACACTACAGCTTATTATCCTTCCGATATCGCTAGTATGGATGATCTTCCTTTGATCTTTTTTGCCCCAGGATGGGGGTCTGTTAACTATGAAGACTATGAGTCATTGTTGAGATTTATTGCTAGTCATGGATATATTGTTGTTTATGCAAAAGATCAAAGACGCAAATCAGCACAACATTTTATCGACTCTTTTAATAAAGTGCTAAAGGATGAAACTGATAACATAATGCCCAAGGCGGATACCACTCGTATAGGTGTGATTGGTTTTTCTTCAGGTGGTGGCAGTACTTTTAAAATACTGGAGTACTTTTCTAAGAAAGGTTATGGGGGTAGTGGCAGATTTTTACTTGCAATTGCACCTTGGTTTGCTTTTGATATGAATACCGCCCAAATGCAAGCATTGCCGTCAAATACCAATGCCATTATTCTTCAGTTCGGTAATGATTATAGTACTGATCCAAGAATACCTTTGGCTGAATATAATCTCTTAAGCTCTTTACCTGACAGCCAAAAGGACTATCAAGTTTTTCCAGGAGCTACTCATGATTATCCAACTGGCAATAGACCCTATAATGAAATGCAAGGGCTTCTGAAGCCGCTTGATGCCTTGATGGAATATACTTTTAATGGTACTCAAGATGCACATGGTGATGCGCTTGAAGTAGGAAGTGACAATCCGTATCGTGATGGCTTACAAGAAGTTAAGCCTATATATTCCTACCCGCACAAATGTAATAGCCATATAGATGAAAATGATATTTCAGATATTGATTATTGTCAGCTACAAGGGGCTGATGATCGAGTTAAGTATACTGTCGGAAATACTGAGCTTAGTATTGACTTAAAAAAAGTAGAAAAAGGTCTAGAAGTAGTCAAAATTAACAACAAAAACATAGACCTGCTAAATGCAAATTCACAACTATTTAACCTTAACATCAAAAGGCTAAGTGACAATAGTAGCTTGAACTTATCATCTTCAGATGGCTGGTCCAAGGTCACTGTGACAAGCAATGGCTCTGATGCTAACATAATTTTTAGCCAACCAGTTGATAATACTTTGCCGAGCAATCTAAAGGTAACTGCTACAATAAAAGTTACAAATACTCAGTCACAGTGGGATTTGGCTGTTACCGGTTTGGGTGAAACCCACAGCTTGATGAAAGCAGCAACACCCATATTGTTACTAAAATCTGCTGCAAACGACCATTTTTTTGTACCAAAATATTCTGGTCAACTAATCCCAAATCCACTAGCCAATAATATCAACTATGAAATGCTTTATCCAAGAGGTTGGAGCACCAGTATGCAGTTTTTAGCTTACTACAATGATAATTATGGCATTTATCTAGGTTTTCATGATCCTAAAGCTTCTACAAAAAAGTTTATTGTTGAAGTGGAAAATGGTTCATTAAGGTTTTCTGGCGAAATCATAGTACCAAACAAAACCCTCAGTGCTAACGATTGGGAGCTACCCGGTGTTTTTGAGCTAGATGTCTTTAATGGTAACTGGTATGACGCGGCTATTATCTATAAAAAATGGGCTTCAATAGAAGCAGAGTACTGGCCAAAGATGACTCCTAAGCGTATAAAAAGACAAAGTGTATTGGGCAAAATTGGGGTTTGGGGTTACTATTCTGAAAAATACCCTTACCCAACAGCAGCCATGAAGCAAGAGATGCTTGCTTTCGTGGACTATTTTCCTGATATTCCTGTAGGTATTCACTGGTACGAATGGAATAAGTTAGATTTTGATAATGATTACCCAAAATACTTTCCAGAAAGAGAGGGGATGTCAGATATAGTAAAAGAAATTCAGGAGTCCGGCAATGCCTATATCATGCCATATATTAACGGCAGGCTCTACGATACAGACTTAACAGGCTTATTCGATTATCAGACATTAGGCTATCCTTATGCAACAAAAGACACTAACGGCAATATTTTCTCTCAACCTTTTAACGATAACGAATTTGCAGTTATGTGTCCAACACAGGAGCCTTGGCAAGATATTTTGATTAATGCAACCAAAAAACTAACCAAAACAATTGGTAGTAGTGGCGTATATATTGATCAAGTAGCTGCTTCTACTCCAACCGAATGTATGGATCCAAACCATAATCATCCCTTAGGTGGTGGACATTGGTGGCACGATGGCTACAACCAGTTGTTCAAAAAAATCTACAGCAGTATTCCCGATACAGCATTTATTACAGTAGAAGGCGGTAATGACTATATGGCAAATCAAGTAGATGGCTTTTTAACAGGTGGATGGACAGCCAATAATTTAGTACCTGCTTTTCAGGCGGTCTATAGCGGTAGAGTACAGTTAATAGCCAAAAAACTTAGTAGTGAAGAGTACGGTAACCAGTCCTTTTATACTAAATTATCTCAAGGATTTGTTGATGCTACGCAGATGGGTCGTGTTAGTTTATGGTTTGTCTCAGACCCTAATGCCCGTACTGTTGCAGCACCATTTGTCAAGAGACTTGCGACAATGCGATACAAATTGAGAGATTTTTTATCTTTTGGAAGCTTACTTAAGCCGATAAACATAAATGGAAATATCCCAGATATCACATCTACTTGGCATGACTATGGAGAACCTGTAGATGTAACTGTTTCAGCTATCCAATCAGCTATTTACTATAATAATGACAAAGATGCCGTAGCCTTAATTTATGTAAATGCTTCAATGACTGATAACTTAGAATTCTCATTTGATTTTGATGGCAGTTTGTATGGATTTAAAGGTCAGCAGTTAAAACTTCAAAAAATAACTGAAACAGAAGGACAAGAGGAGCAAGGAGTAAATAATAGTTTTAGCAAAACTGTTGAATTAGCACCGTTGGCTGCAGTTGCATTTATTATAAAAAAATAATTGGATTTTGTAGGAATCTGTATGTGGCCGCTCTGCTATTTAAAAAAGTGTCCTATTTAGTGTTGACAGATCACATAGAGTTGGAATGAGCAAAAGGATATCACATGAAAATTAGATATTTTTTATACAACGCCTTTCTTGTTGAAGACGGTAAAACCAAAATCGCCATTGATCCGGGCAGAGATCTATGGTTATTTAAACTAAATAGCATAATTCCAAA
>JAMOMJ010000027.1 GCA_027067135.1 Cyclobacteriaceae bacterium | reverse complement strand
CTGGCTAGTCGCCTCAGCCGGAAAAACATCAGCAATACAATGGAAATTTATAAATATCTCTGATATGGTAATTATATCAATAAGTTGTGATGGCATCTGTCTTAGCAGGGACGCGTAAATTTATCCACCTCCCCCTTACTAGGCTGCGATTTTCCATCTAGCGAGCAAATAAGCACTCTAGATGGAAGTTTTCCACCTAGTAAACAGCACTGGCCATCTAGGTGGAAATTTTCCATCTACTATATGTTAGCCAAAAATATAAAAATGGAGATGTTTTAAATTGGGCAAGACAAAAGGTTATGTCGTACACTTAACTAAAAATAGAGAAGAATCATTTGAGCATAATCAATATGATTCTTTTGGTGAGCCTGTACCTGAATTTAGCCATAGCAGAAATATACCTCTAATTTGTTTTGTTATTAATAGTCGTAATCTTTTAACTCATATTGCATTAGGTAAAAGAGGGAATTTGGCTGGTACTGATGTTAGGCGTCTAAATTTAAATGATATATTTGAATTAAGTACAGAAGTTTATATAGACTCATTAATAGAAAAATCCCCAAAAAATCTAAAAAAGAGAATAGAGGAAAAGCTTAATAATGGAGGGTTAATACCCCCGAAAAGTTTTGAGTATTTAATTAATGAAGTTAGCAATCAAGCACCTGAAACAGCCGTAATATTATCGAAGTATAGTGAGGCTCGCTCAAAAAGAATTGAGTCTTTATCTTCTGGTGTTAAAGACACTTTGGCCGAACAAAAAGAAGCTGTTGCAACTGCAATGACAATAGCAGGAATAGATCGTAGTGAGTTACAGGGCTGGGATGTAAATGAAGATAAAAAACCAACATCCTTCTTAGATGGGCTAGAGCAAGTACGTTTAAGAGAAGATCCGATGGTTATAAATGATTTAATATCTTTGCCAGGTTACGAAATATTAAAATCAACCCCATTTAGCTCTGTAGTCTTTGAGAATGACAAGTCTAAGTTAACAGTTGTGTTAGCTAATAGGTTACCACTGGAAAAACAATTGGGGGTTGATTTAATTTATTACAATGAAACATTCTCTTGCTTTCTTATGATTCAGTATAAAGCTATGGAGAAGGAGGGGATTGATGCAGTTTACAGATTCCCTAATGACCAATTAACAGAAGAAATTGATAGAATGGATGCTGTTAATAGCGAACTAATAAAGGCTCAATCCAACACGGAAGCAGATGGGTTCAGGTTAAGTGAAAACCCATTCTTCTTAAAAATGTGTCCTAGAATAATATTTCAACCAGATAATGTTGGTCTAATTAAAGGAATGTATTTACCATTAGAGTACTGGAAGCTGTTATCAAACCACCCTGATATGCTAGGACCAAAAGGCGGTAAAAGATTATCTTATAAAAATGTTCGTCGTTATTTTGATAACACTGAGTTTGTCACATTGGCTTCTGGTGGTTGGGTTGGTACTAATATCGAGCAATCAAAATTACTTGAAAAAGCAATTAGAAGTACCCTTGAATCAGGGCGTTCAGTAGTATTTGCTGTAAACAATGAAAAAGACTCACGTCATCGTAATAATGGCTAACAATCAGCTCCAGTGGATATTTTATACGCCGTTTGAATTGTGCATTGCGCTACGCTCCATTTTTCCACAATTCAAACGGCTCCTAAAATACCACTGAGCAAAGCGTTAGCCGGGAAAATCATGTACTCAAAAACAAAAATCGATAACTCTGGGAAGGCTCTATCAAAAGGGGGCTTTAAGTCAGATGATCATGAGATAGAGTCAGAGATAGTTTTTGACGACTATCGCCGAGCGCATTTAAAACCCCTTACTGACGTTACATATCAAATACAAGAATGGTTGGCCGGGTTTGATAAGAATTTTTATATTGCCCAAAGGCTTAAGCGACGCCCACAGATTCTGCGAAAGATGAAAAGATTCAGTGTTCGGTTAACTCAACTCCAAGACATCGCTGGAAATAGAGTGATTGTAGATAAGAACTCGGATGTAGATGCTTTACGTGGGTTCCTTTTAGATAGAATCAAAAAAGAAAAAGATTTACGTCTTTATAGGGAGACGGACTATAGAATATATGGTCGAGATGACACCGGATATCGAGCGCTACACATGATCCTTGAGCGTGAAGGAATTAAAATAGAGCTACAACTTAGAAGTGCCGCTCAACATCATTGGGCCGAATCAATTGAAAGAACATCTGTTATATATGGGTTCCACCTAAAAGAAAATGAAGGTGACAAGAATGTTCTGAATTATTTTAAATCCCTTTCAAAGCTGTTCTATATGTTGGAGTGTGGTCGTGAGCCATCAGCACAAGAAAAAATGGAGTTAGATGAAAGAAGGGAAATAGCTGAGCAAGTGATTACTGAATCGCGTCGCGGTAAGATTTTATTTGGCCGTGTTAATGAAGATATTATGCATACACTAGAGCAGGTAGAGCGTAGCCGTCAGTCATCTTTCAATAATTGGGTTTTGATCTTCGATTGGAACAGCGGTCAATTTGTAACTTGGGATGCTATCTCTAAAGACCCTGTTGAGGCATATGACTCTTACAGTAGAGTTGAGCATCAATACGCCGAGTCAGATGGTTTTGAAGTCGTGCTCGTAGGGTCATCTAGCGTTGCAATGATTCGAAGAACTCATAGTCATTATTTTGGAGTAGATGGTTACGATGCGATATTGCAGAGCCTAGAGCAGTCAATCTCTGGATTTTCAACACGACGAAGACTTAGCCCTGAAGCTAGGCGTCTTCTTCATACCCTATCACGGAAGAAATTCTGGGGGAGGAATACTGTAAGCTACAGCACCTTAAGGAATCATTATTGCAAAAGCATTAGAGATTTTGAAGGTGCTGTAGCAGATCTGAAAGATCATGATCTCATTGACGAGGCCAATAACTCAGAAGTTATCTCGTTAAGGCCCAGCGCGCATGAGTTGGTAAATGAATATTTATAGCGGCTAACAAAAAGCTCCAGCCGACCCACAAAAGCGTCGCGCCTTTTGTGGCAGTCGCTGCGCTCCATGTTGCCACAAAAGTCGCTCTGCTTTTGGGTCGGCTGAGCTTTGGCGTTATGCTAAAAAACAACTAGGTCACTATGAGAAAAATATACGGTAAACTGACAAAAGAGTTATCTCTGCACACTACAAAAAAGACCGTTGGAAGTGACCCTGGTTATAAAATAAATACTTTTAAAGAATTAGTTGAGCAAGTCGCAAACCTTGCTCATAAGAATAAAGATTACTTACTATTCTATAGAGGACAAAAGGCTGATTACTTAAACAAGGCAGGTTCTTCCACGTTTTATCCAACAATTTATAGAGGAGACCCTCTTACAAAATCAGAGTTAGAATATCGTTTTGATTTATTGGAAAGTGCAAGTCAAATGCTTTGTCACCAATTCAAAATAAAGAAAATTGATGGTTATGAAGAGTTAGTAAGAAAAAAGTACGTTCAGTGGAGTATTCTCCAGCATTATGAGGTAACTGGTACTCCGCTATCAGATGTAACCCAATCATTAAGAGTAGCGTGTTCTTTTGCTCACCTCGATAATACAAATGATAATGCTTTTATTTATGTTTTTGGTTTACCTTACTATACAAATAGAATATCAATTAATTCTGAACATGATTTAGTAAATATGAGGCTTCTTAGTATTACTCCTCCTTCAGCACTCAGACCATATTTTCAAGAAGGTTTCCTAATTGGTACAGAAGACATAACCACAGAATACTTAACAAAAAATGAGTTAGATCTAAACCGAAGATTAATTGCTAAGTTTGAGATACCAAATAATGAAAAGTTTTGGGGAAAAGGCTTTGATAAAATACCTAGAAGTGCGTTATATCCTGATGGAGATGAGCTTCAAGTTATTTGTGAAAATATTAAAGAAAATCTAACAGCAACTGTTGTAGGGTCAGGGTCAATTGGCCGTTTCTTGAAAAAGTGGAATAAAATTGAAGATAAAATTATTTCAAGAGCCAAGAGACATATGGACAATGTTTTCAATCTACGAAGTGCTTTAGTTATATTAATGAAGTATGAAGAAAACAATTATAGTGCTTATAAAGAAATGGATCATCTAAGGCGGTTTAGAAATACACTAGTTCATTCACCTGATTCTGTTACTGATGTAGAGTTAAGAAAGCAGATTGAAAACCTCGAAAAAATTGGTGAATTAATAAAAGCATAACAAGTTGCTTAACAACGGACTTGCCTTAAGCTGGGCTTCTAATTTGCATTCTGTGGCTTCGGTAAGCTATGATTTTATTTGACGGTTTGAAGTTTCAAGTCGGCAAGCCCGTTAGCAAGGCGTTCGATGGTAAAGGGAAATGCAGATCGAGATTGCTCCATTCACGATTCAGTCGTATGACGACGTCCTCGCCTTGTGGCAACAGGCTGAGGGAG
>JAMOMJ010000026.1 GCA_027067135.1 Cyclobacteriaceae bacterium | reverse complement strand
CACATGTCATTCCTGCGAAGGCAGGAATCTATAGGGTAATTTGTATCATTAATTACCACCCTTCACACTAATATTTATGAGATTACCGCCTTCGCGGCAATGACGGTGGGTGTGAGTAGTTACAAGAAAGTTTTATTATTAACCTCCCTACTAATACCGTAAGGTTGATAAGCTGGCATTTGGCTTTAGTTTAGAGACAAGTATGCGACAACAAAACATTGAGCTAGATGGTTTTAATAGCACAAATATCACATCCAACTCAACAGGAGTATTTGCAGGGCTTAACTTTCATTTTTAAAACTTGATTTTCCTCAATAATAGTGCATTTAGTCACATTGTTTTACAAGTCAAGCTTTTATTTATCCACGAATAATGTTACATTAGCACATTCTAATATAACATATGGTATTTTACATGAAAAAACTATTATTAATAGGTGCAGTAATGACTGCTGGATTAATTTCTTCAAACGCAATGGCTGCAGGTGATGCTGCTGCTGGCAAAGCAAAGGCTGGAGTTTGTGCGGGCTGTCATGGGGCTGCCGGGATTTCTGCTACAGGCATGTGGCCAAACCTTGCTGGTCAAAAAGCTGCTTATACAATAAAGCAATTAAAAGCTTTTAAAGATGGCACCAGAAAAGATCCAACAATGTCTCCAATGGCGACTCCTTTATCAGATGAAGATATGGTGAATTTAGCTGCTTATTATGCAAGTTTAAAATAATCAATCACCAATTTTTAAAACAAAAACCCCGATATATAAGTGTCGAGGTTTTTTTATGCTCAAGTTTGCGAAAGTTTTGCATATTAACCCTGCTAGGAGCTTATTCGAGAGCAAGGAATCGTAGCGAAGGGAAATTGGCTTGAGTGGTATTATCTGACAGGGTTATATAGTACTCCTGCAAAATAATTACAACTTACTTTCACAAAAGTCAATAGTCATTTATAATCAGCTAATGAATCGATTTTGGCTTTTATTATTAGTTATTTCAGTTAGCTTAAACGCACAACGCATTGATGAGCGTTGGTATGTTAGTGTCAATGCTGGGGTTATTGTTCCTGACGACTCCCTACAATTTAATGATGCACTTATCTATGATGTACGAATGGGCAAGAGTATCAATGAAAAATGGTCTTATGAAATTCAAGCTTTTACCGATGAATATGATTTTGATATTGATTATGGTCTAAAACACCACGGTGTAGGTATTAATTTTTTAAATATAAACCAAGAGCCTTTGTGGAAACCTTATTTTTTAATGGGTACTGGTCTAATTTATCACCAGTCTCCTACCGAGTCAGGAACAAATCTCTATTTTAATGTTGGCATCGGTGGTAGTTGGTATTTCTTTGGTGACAATATCAGATTGCGTGCTGAAGCTGTTTCTCGCCTTGACTTAAATAACACTAAACTACCTGGGCAAGATGGTTTTGGCGACGGGGTTTTTACAGTAGGTCTTACTATCCCCTTTGGTCAATAAAAAAGCGCCTAATTCATAGACGCTTCGTTTATATTTCAACCTCTGTTTATTCAGGTATTTTTAGCACTTGACCTGGATAAATTTGATTAGCATCTTTGAGCATTGGAGTATTAGCTTCAAAAATCTTATTGTACAAACTGGATTTACCGTACATTTCTTTAGAAATTTTACCTAAAGTATCACCACTTTTAACCGTATAAGTTCTAAAGCTTGGCTCTGTATTGCTTGCTTCTTTTGCGGCTTTGATTTCTTGTGCTTCTTGCTCAACAACATCTGCTGGCGGTGTACCTAAGATTAGGTTATCCTGAACTGAAGAAATGCCTGCTATATTGCCTGCAACCAATACTGCTTTTTCTTTTTGCTCTTGATTTGGCACATAACCTGACAAAGTTACTGCTCCATGAGCAAACTTAACCTTTAAATTGTCAGTCATAACACCAGCATCTTGTATATGAACAATAATTGGCTTAGTAATTTCTGGTTCTGGTGCATCGTCTTTAAAAAGGTTCGCACCTGCATCAGCTATAAAATCAAAAAATCCCATAATCTTCTCCTAATAATGTAAAAAAAATAATATCATATCAATATATGCACATAAGGTCAAATTTATCTACCTTGAGTATTAATTGTTACCACTTTAGATTTTAGAATTAAATAAAACACACATTCAATGTTACACTATTCGTAATTTAAACAACTAATGAAGCGATGTCACAATTTAATTTATTAAAAGAAAAGCGATTTGCACCATTTTTCCTTACTCAATTTTTTGGTGCTTTTAATGACAATGTCTTTAAAAATGCCCTAATCATAATGATTGCATTTAAAGTAACAGGAGACAGTGACCTGTTAGTAAACTTAGCTGCTGCATTATTTATTCTACCTTTTTTCTTGTTTTCTGCCATAGCAGGTCAAATTGCTGACAAGTATGAAAAGTCATCGTTGGTTAGAAAGATTAAATTAGTAGAAATTGCCATTATGACTATTGCTGCAATTGGGTTTTACATTAATAGTGTCCCATTGCTGTTATTTGTGTTGTTTTTGATGGGAACTCAGTCATCTTTATTTGGTCCTGTTAAGTATGGTTACTTACCGCAACATTTGCATAAAGATGAACTAGTTGGCGGTAATGGATTAATAGAGTCCAGCACTTTTTTGTCAATCTTATTAGGCACAATACTCGGCGGAATATTAATAGCCATGGATTCGATACTGCCTATTGCAATAGCGGTAATTTGTATTGCTATAGCAGGTTACACTAGTGCTCAGTTTATCCCAAAGACACCTTCATCATCACCTGAAATAAAATTAAACTTAAATATCATTAAAGCAACATACCATAATATAAAGTTCCTACCTTCCAATCGAGTTGTGTTTTTATCCGTACTTGCCATTTCATGGTTTTGGTTTTATGGCTCTATCTTTTTAATGCAAATTCCAAATTTCACCATTCAAATATTGTCGGGCAATAAAGCCGTAGCAACCTTATTATTGTCTATGTTTTCCATCGGCATTGGTGTTGGTTCACTATTATGTGAAAAACTATCAGGAAAACGGGTGGAAATTGGGCTGGTTCCTTTGGGGGCTATCGGCTTGGCTATATTTGGTTGGGATCTTGCTATAGCATCTGAAAGCTTACCTAATTTTACAAAGCTATTAACTATCAAAGAATTTTTGGCTGTTGATGGAAGCACTAGAGTATTATTGGACTTAACATTAATTGGTATATCAGGCGGCTTATATATCGTTCCGCTTTACGCTTTACTGCAAGAAAGGTCAGACTCAAAGTTTCTATCACGAGTTATTGCTGGCAACAATATAATTAATGCTTTATTTATGGTCATAGCAGCTGTACTTGCCATGTTTATTTTGAGTTATTTAAACTGGAGTATTCCACAGTTATTTAAAGTTACTGTTGCTCTTAATATCTTGGTTTGCATTTATATTTTCACTGTAGTGCCAGAGTTTCTCATGCGTTTAATTGTTTGGTTTCTCGTTTCGACCATCTATAGAATTAAGCCTCAAGGCATGGAAAACATCCCTCACGAAGGAGCTGCTTTACTGTGCTGTAACCACGTTAGCTTTGTTGATCCACTAATACTTGGTGGTTACATTCGCCGACCTGTAAGATTTGTAATGTATTATAAAATATTTAACATCCCTATTCTAAAGTGGATTTTCAAAGCTGCAAAAGCCATACCTATAGCTGGCTACAAAGAAGATCCTAAGATGTATGAACAAGCTTTTAAAACAGTAAAAGAAGCACTAGAGGAAGGAGACTTGGTTTGTATTTTTCCAGAAGGAGGGCTAACCCCCGATGGCACAATTCAAGAGTTTAAATCTGGTATTGAACGAATTATTAAAGAAACGCCAGTTCCGGTTATACCTATGGCACTAAATAATTTATGGGGCAGCCTTTTCTCTCGCAAGGATAAAATGCTCAAAAGGCGGCCAAAAAAGTTTTTAGCCAAAATTAACTTAAATGTAGGAAAGTCAATTAAACCAGAGAATGCAAGTCGCATGTTTTTATACGACAAGGTGGTAGAATTAAAGACACCCTCAACACAAAAAGATTGTGATTCTGATAAATAAATACGCTTGGAACAAAAAAACGGTCGCAAAATACATTGTGACCGTTTTTTCTGTAAGAAATTAAATACTTCTTTTTATGTAACTACTCACACCAGTCATTCCTGCGAAGGCAGGAACCTATAGGGTGATTTGTATCATTAATTACCACCCTTCACACTAATATTTATGAGATTACCGCCTTCGCGGCAATGACGGTAGGTGTGAGTAGTTACCTTTTTATTACCTTAAAAAGAGTAAGTAGCACCTAGATACCAAGAACCACCTTCATAGTTGGCAGCACTTCGTCTTGGGTATTGTAAACCAACACTTTGACGGTTAGGTCTAGCCGTGTCAAACCCAGGGGCTGTTTCGTTAGTAATTTCAT
>JAMOMJ010000025.1 GCA_027067135.1 Cyclobacteriaceae bacterium | reverse complement strand
TTGTGATGATACTAATGGAAGCCTTAACCCAACTACTGTTTGGTATGCCGATACCGATAGTGATGGATATGGAGATGCAAGCACAAGCGTAACCCAATGTGTTCAACCTGCAAATTATGTGCTTGACAATACAGATTGTGATGATACTAATGGAAGCCTTAACCCAACTACTATTTGGTATGCAGATGCCGATAGTGATGGATATGGAGATGCAAGCACAAGTTTAACCCAATGTGTACAACCCACAAATTATGTGCTTGACAATACGGATTGTGATGATACTAATGGAAGCCTTAACCCAACTACTATTTGGTATGCAGATGCCGATAGTGATGGATATGGAGATGCAAGCACAAGTTTAACCCAATGCGTTCAACCCGCAAATTATGTGCTTGACAATACGGATTGTGATGATACCGATGTAGGCCTTAACCCAACTACTATTTGGTATGCAGATACCGATGGTGATGGATATGGAGATGCTATCAATACTACTACAAGTTGTACACAACCTACAGGCTATGTTGCAAATTCTGATGATTGTTTGGATGCGGATGCGGATGTATACCCAACAGCACCTGCTTTACCAGATGGTAAAGACAATGATTGTGATGGTGAAATTGATAAAGTAGTACAAACCATTACGTTCGAATCTTTAAATGATGTGGATGATGGGAATGGTGACATAGTATTGGTGGCAACTACCACCTCGCAGTTAGCGATAAGCTATGAGGTAACTGGCCCAGCAATAATTGAGGGTTCAACCCTTTCAATTACAGGTGTAGGCAGTATTTCAGTTTCTGCTACTCAGTCTGGTAATGAGCGCTATTTGGCTGCAGAGAATGTGGTTCATACATTTTGTGTAAATCCTGTGCCAGAAGCTACGTTTACTTTTGATGGGGTAACAGCTGTTACACTTTCCTCTAATTATGTAAATGGCAACCAATGGTTTATAAATGATGTGGCCATTGATGGTGCCACCAATCAGGAATATGATCCTGATAAAGGAGGCTTATTTCGGGTAGAAGTTAATATTGAAGGTTGTGAAGGTGTATCTAACACTGTTGACTTAATACTGACTGAAATTAGAGATAATTCATTAACGAATTCATTAAATATTTATCCGATGCCAGTTAGTACAAACCTCACCATTGATACTAAGAACTTGGCGAGTGGAGAGTATCAATTAAGAATAGTGGATATGGTTGGTAAATCTCAATTGGATAAACGTATAAGCATCCAAACTAATGTACGTAAAGAAGTAAATGTAAATGAGTTGCCTCAAGGTACTTATACATTAATCTTACAACATGGCGAAGATGTATATGTTCAAAAAGTGATTAAGAGATAAGGGGAATAGTAAAAAAAGACACTAAATAATGAAATTATGAAATCTATAAAATTTATATACAAAACAGCAGTAATAGTCATTTTGGTGCTAAGCCTTATGCAATGCGATAAGGAAGTTAAACCCGATGTTATTACGAGTGACCTTGAAAAAGCCCAACAAGATATGCTAGCTAAGTTGAGTGCAAGCACATGGCAGATAACAAATTTTAAGCGAGATGGATTAGATGCTACGGCAGAGTTTACCAACTTTAAACTTACCATCGGTAAGCAAAATTATAGTACTCAAAGTGGAGCACATTTATGGCCAGCTTCAGGTACTTGGCAATTTGTGGAAGGTAAATCAACACAGGTGGTAAGGGACGATGAAGTAATTATAGATGTGGTGTTAGATGATAGTCCTCTCTCCCTCTTATTTAAATTTGATGAAAATATCTTTACCACTGGTGGTAGAGGACAAACGGTTTCCTCTAGTTTAGAATTTGTGCTAACTAATTAATTATCATTCAGATGTACTACTTATGGGTTATTGGGTTGGCCTAGTAACCCATAAGTTTATAGTGCTTTACCCTTACTTCAACTGTATATCATAAAAATTCCATTCCTTCCCAGTTTGAGTTTCCGGATTGCCTTCTAAAATAGAAAAACTTGTTAGAGTTTCGGGCAAAGGCTCAAAGTAAATTTTAAAAGTATGGTAGCTATTGGGTCGTACTAAGGTATTGTCAGGCTCAAAAGCAATGTTATCTTTATCCGTAATGTAGTACTTTTTAGACCTATCGGCAGGAGTAATATAATAGGCACCAACTTCGCCAGGTTTCGATAATCGCATTAATACTTGATCAAAGGAGGTGTTGTGATACGAAAACGTAACAACTGTAACCTCTTTGGCTATTTCAACTTTATCAATGGAAACCCTATTGGTTGAAGTTCCACCTATGGATAGGTTTTCATAAATTTTCCCATTATAAAATGGCTCTAAATAACCAAACCCCTTTTTAATTAATAAATTATCAGAATCATTTAAATCCTTAATTTGACTAATCCATTCTACAGCAACTCTTTTTGCATCAATAAATGAAAATAAATAAATCTTAGATTCTGTACTTTTTTCTTTAGCATCTAAGATGCTTAGAATACCAAGAGAATTTAAACTTATATAATTGATTTTGTCATGTTTCTGTTCAAGCCATTCCTGTGAACTTTTATCAAAATATCTAATATGAGCTATTTGTTGATCTTCACTTTCATTAAAGGATACATTAACATAAGTAGTTGGCTCATTATTATTGTCATATATCTTGCCATGCCAAATACCTGTGAGCATTTGTGCTCCAACAATACTTGATGACGTTATTAAGAAAATAGATAAAATAACTTTCATAAAACTGAGTTTGATTAATATGCCCACAAATTACAAAAAATATTTATTCTTTACCGTTCATATAATCATAATCGACTCTACCAAGAATAAGCAACCAATCATCTATAATTGCAAGCTATATTCGTTTAAACATCGTTCAACACTAGTAGATTTATGAGAAAAACCGCTATTCTGCTTTTAAGCTTATTCGTAGTTGCGTCAACTGCAAGGGCTCAACATATTCAAAAAAACTCATCTCAGCTATTAAATGACCTTAAAAAGCTCAATGTATTGGGTAATGTATTGTATTGGGCAGCTCACCCCGATGACGAAAACACACGTCTCATAGCTTATTTTAGCAACGAAGTATTGGTAAATACAGCTTATTTAGCGGCTACCAGAGGTGATGGAGGTCAGAATTTAATTGGCTCTGAGCTAAGAGATGGTCTCGGAGTAATTCGAACTCAAGAGTTATTAGCGGCTCGTGATGTGGATGGTGGTCAACAATTTTTTACAAGAGCCAATGATTTTGGTTATTCCAAAACTGCGGATGAAACACTTAAAATTTGGGATAAAGACAAGGTGTTATCAGACATGGTATGGGTCATTCGTAAGTTTAGACCAGATGTGATTATTACTCGCTTTCCTCCTGATAAAAGAGCAGGACATGGGCACCATGCTAGCTCAGCTATTTTAGCGGAAGAAGCCTTTAAATTGGCTGGAGATAAGAATGCATATTCAGAACAATTAAAGTATGTTTCTGTTTGGCAACCCACCCGATTAATGATTAATTCTGGACGATGGTGGGATAAGGAAATTGAAAAGCAGCTCAACACCATCAAAATAGATGTGGGTACGTATAGCTCAAATTTAGGGCTATCTTATACTGAAATGGCTGCTATAAGCCGATCGCAACATAAAAGCCAGGGGTTTGGAGCTACCCATTTTAGAGGTTCACAAATAGAATATTTGAAACCTGTGCTTGGTGAATCAGTTGAATCGGATTTGTTTGAAGGTGTTGATTTATCTTGGGGTAGGGTTGGTGAGGCCAAGTTGAGTAAAGAGGTTGATGTAATTATTGAAAACTATAATCCTTCTCAACCTTCTAATTCAATAAATGAATTGATTGAATTAAGAGCTAATATCCAAAATGTAAAAGATGAGTTTTGGAGGTTAAAAAAGCTTCAAGAGGTTGATAATTTAATTATGCAATGTGCTGGTCTATTTATGGAGGCTACTACTACGAGCCCATTGATTGTGCCTGGAGATTCATTGCATATTAAATTGGAGTTGGTAAACCGAAGTGGAACTCCTATTACCATTAATGAAACGTCTGTAGCAAATAATTATAAATCCCTAGACCCAATTATTCTTGATAATAACAAAAAACAAATTCACGAAATAAATTTTAAAACATCTAAATCTAAGCCTTATTCAGACCCTTATTGGTTAAATAACCAAGCAACTATTGGTATGTATTCTGTTGAAAATCAATTGCTAAGAGGTACGCCTGAGAATAATCCTGTGTATAATGTTTCCCTTAATTTAGCTATAAATAATATGGAACTTAGGTATAAAATTCCTGTGGAATACAAATGGACAGATAGGGTAGTAGGAGAATCCTACAGACCACTAACTGTTGTACCTCCTGTGGTTGCTTCATTTGACGACCCTGTTTTGATATTTAAAAATGGGAATTCGAAAATGATTGGGGTGAACGTAAAGTCGAACAAGTCTATTATAAATTCAAAAATTAAATTGAATTTGCCAAAAGGTTGGACATCTATTCCTGAACAAATGGAGGTTACCAACTTAAAAGCAGGAGTTAGCAAACGCATTGCATTTAAAGTTGTACCTGTAAATTCAGAGTCTTCTGTTGATGAGATTGGTATTAAAATGAATGTAAATGGCAAATCCTATCACCATTCGATGCAAATAATTGCTTATGAACATATTCCGTACCAAGTGCTTTTGCCAGAAGCGAAGGCCAAAGCCGTCAGTTTACAAGTGGCTGTTGGCGCAAAAACAGTTGGGTATATTATGGGTGCTGGCGATGAAGTACCTCAGGCTTTGGAGCAAATGGGCGTAAAGGTTTGGGTAATGAGTGAAGCTGATATCACGTCTGAAAATCTTAAAACCTTAGATGCTGTTATATTAGGGGTAAGAGCCATTAACACGCAGTCTTATCTAAAGAATAAAAAACAAATTTTACTTAATTATGTTGAGCAAGGAGGAACAGTGGTTACTCAATATAACACTATTCGTAGGATAGATTGGCATACGTTTGCGCCTTACGAGCTTACATTTTCTGGTGGTTCTGCAGGTAGCAGAGTGGCCGAAGAAAATGCTGAAGTAATTATTACTGATACTAAATCAGCAGTACTAAATTACCCTAATGCCATTTCAAGGAACGATTTTGAAGGTTGGGTGCAGGAGCGAGGTTTATATTTTCCAAGTGGCTGGGACAGTCAATATGAAGCACCATTGGCTATGCAAGATACAGGTGAGAAAGTTCATAATGGAAGCTTGCTTATTGCCCAATACGGTAAAGGTCATTATGTATATACAGGCCTTAGTTTCTTTAGAGAATTACCTGCTGGGGTTCCTGGTGCTTACCGATTGTTTGCTAATATTATTTCTTTGAGTAGTAACCCTAATACAAGTATTAAATCAAAATAATTTGTTCTAATTTTTAAAAACACCCGAACTCAGGTTATTAGGTACTTGGAAAGCATATTATATTGTTTCCGTGGGCTTATTTATTTCAGAAGTTCTTTTATTTACATTCTTATTAGCCACCTATTAAATGAATAGTATCGATTTTATTGTTCTGTTTGGCACCATGCTTAGCATCGTACTTTACGGAATTTGGAAAACGCGAAAAAGCCACGACCTTCAAGGATATTTACTTGGTGATAACTCTATGAAATGGGGCACCATTGGCCTTTCCGTAATGGCAACTCAAGCAAGTGCCATTACCTTTTTATCTACACCAGGGCAAGCCTACCAAGATGGCATGGGTTTTGTTCAATTTTACTTTGGTATGCCTTTGGCTATGATTATTCTTTCTGCTGTGGTTGTACCTCTTTATTATAAGCTTAAAGTATTTACCGCTTATGAATTTTTAGAGCAGCGGTTTGATTTAAAATCGAGGGTATTAACGGCATTTCTATTTCTAATATCGAGAGGGTTGGCTGCAGGAATCACCATTTATGCCCCTGCTATAATTCTAACTTCTATCCTTAATTGGGATATCAACATTACTATTTTAATCATAGGCGTGATTGTAATTATTTACACTGTGTCTGGAGGAACCAAAGCTGTGGCAGAAACCCAAAAACAACAAATGTTTGTGATTATGGGAGGTATGTTTATTGCATTTATTGTTCTCCTTATGAAATTACCCGAAAATGTAGGTTTAAACGAAGCCTTAACAGTAGCAGGTAAAATGGGTAAGATGGATGTGATTGACTGGGAGTTTGACCCAGCAAATCGTTATAATATTTGGTCAGGCATGGTTGCTGCATTGTTTTTATTTCTGGCTTATTTCGGAACTGACCAATCGCAAGTACAACGGTATTTATCTGGTAAGAGCATTAAGGAAATAAGGCTAGGCCTTTTGTTTAATGGGGTGTTTAAAATACCTATGCAATTTTCCATTTTATTGGTGGGAGTATTGGTATTTATATTTTACCAGTTTACGATGCCGCCCATGTTCTTTAATCAATCGGAGTTGGATAAACTCGAAAATAGTAAGTACGAACAAGAGTATTTGGTTCTAAAAAAAGAACACCAAGTCGTTTTTGAAGCTAAAAGAGCTAAACTCGAGGCATTTGTAGCGGCTGATAAAGCAGGTGATGATAGTAAAGCTGATGCTTTGTCTCAAGATATAAATGCCCTTAATGCCAAACAGGATGCCATTAAAGCAAATACTGTTGGATTAATGCAGCAAGTAAACGAAGACTTGGATGCAAAAGATTCCGATTATGTGTTTATAACCTTTGTAATGAATTATTTGCCACATGGCCTTATTGGGCTGCTCATTGCGGTTATTTTTTCTGCCGCTATGAGCTCAACTTCTTCAGAGTTAAACGCCTTAGCTTCCACTACTGTAATCGATTTTTATAAACGAATGGTTAATAGTACGGGCTCTGATACGCACTATCTATTTATGACCAGACTTTTTACTGCTTTTTGGGGTGTACTCGCCTTGCTTTTTGCCATGTTTGCTTCGCAGTTGGATAATTTAATACAAGCAGTAAATATTCTTGGCTCTGTATTTTATGGCCCAATTCTAGGAATTTTCATAGTTGCATTTGGTGTAAAATATGTAAAAGCAAATGCTGTTTTTATCGCCACTTTTGTATCCGAAGGAATCATTATTTGGCTTTATTTTTTAACTCGATCAGGAGAGTTAGGGATTTCCTATTTATGGTTTAATCCAATAGGAGCTTTATTGGTAGTTTTTATTGCCATTGCGTTACAAGTAGTTATGCCTAAGAAATCTAAAATTATTGAGTGACAAAATCTTAAATTTAATACTATTTTATATTTTTAGTAAAATAACAAATTATGGCAATTATAATAACCGATGATTGCATTAATTGTGGCGCTTGCGAACCTGAGTGCCCTAATAATGCGATTTATGAAAGTGATGTAGATTGGTCGATGAGCGAAGGAACCAACTTGAATGACGATCAAAGACACGACCCTATTTCAGAAGAGTTCTACTTTATTGTTCCAAGTAAATGTACAGAATGTAAAGGTTTTCATGATGAACCTCAATGTGCGGCTGTTTGCCCTGTAGATTGTTGCTTACCCGACCCAGACCGTGTGGAGTCTGAAGAAGTGTTACTGGATCGCAAGGAAGCATTGCACGGTTAATTCAAAAGATGTTGAACTATCCCTGTTATGATTCGACTCTTTCAGCATCTCACAACACCTTACCCCATTTTACTCCTTTTTATAAGGAAGGTATTCAATACATGATTTATATCCTCTGCCGTATCAACTTCAACTAAATCTATTTTCAATTCTCCGCAAAGAATTTTCAGTTTCTCAGTTCTGGCTCTAGCGGCTGATTGATAATGCTCCCTAATTTCAGAGGGTCGTAATTTTACTTTTTCACCAGACTCTAAGTCTATAAAAACATGAGGTAGTTCTTGAAAATCAAACTCTTCTTCAGTTTTCTTGTCAGTAACATGAAACATAATAATCTCATGCTTATTATGTTTCAAATGCATTAGAGCCTCAGTAAACTCTTTTTCACTATCAGATGTGTTTATCATATCTGAAAAAAGTATGACCAATGATCTTTTGTGGATAGTATTCGATATTTCGTGAATTACATTGGCCAAATTGGTACTATCTTTTTCCGGTCGGTTTTCTAAGGTATTTTCTAAAAGCGCAAAAAGTTTTTGAATATGAGTTGATGTTGATTTTACAGCAGTTTGTTCTTTAATTTCACTACTAAATGTAGTAATAGCAATAGCATCACGCTGTTTGTATAATAGCCAAGTAAGCGCAGCTGCAGCATAAACACTAAAATATAGTTTTGATACTCCTGTGTTAGGATACCACATAGAGTTAGATACATCTATAAGTAAATGGCAACGAAGGTTGGTTTCCTCCTCAAAAGTTTTAGTAAAAAGTTTATCGGTTTTTGCATACACTTTCCAGTCAATATAGCGTGTACTTTCCCCTGTGTTATATATTCTATGTTCTGCAAATTCTACCGAGAAACCATGATAAGGAGATTTGTGCAAACCAGTAATAAACCCTTCCACTAGTTTCTTTGCCAAAAAATCTATAGGTAAATTGTTCTCACGTACGGTCTTAAGGTCGAGCTTCATATTTTATAAAATCCTAAGTTAAGTCGGCTAGATTAATTCTGTTTAAGAAAGAAAAATTATTTTCACTTGCAATAGTCAAATCTATTGTTCTATTTAGAAGTAAATATTAGGAGAAGACAGATAAAATTAAGATTGTGGATGATTTTTTAAATAAAGAGCAAAAGGAAATATTTTCAGAACGTGTGAGAGCGGGGAAAAGAACCTACTTTTTTGACGTAAAAGCGACACGTTCAAACGATTATTATTTAACCATTACAGAAAGTAAAAGAAGGTATAAAGATGATGGTAGCTTTACGTATGAAAAGCATAAATTGTTCTTATACAAAGAAGATTTTAATAAGTTTGTGGCGGCATTAAATCAATCTGTTGATTATGTAAAAGAAGAACTTTTGCCAGGCGTTGACTTTGATAAGTTTGATAAAGACAATTTTGAGAATAATGAGAGCTCATCAACCAATGGTAGTACCTCTGATGACTCTACCGAGTTAAAATGGGATTAGATATGAGCTAATCCTTTAACTAACATACTATGAATCGGTTTTTGGGGTTTATCATATTTAGCATATCCTTATTCCTTCTATTAGGTTGGATTTTTACCGATATATACATTTACATAATTATTTCAATAATAATAGCTGCTGTTTTAAGGCCAATAAATAAGTACTTTTTAAGAAATAGATTTTTTGGGTTAAGAATGCCCAAAGGGATTAGTGCTATTCTATCCTTTTCAGTACTTGGATTATTGATAATAACTTTTTCATTAATTTTTTCTCCACTTATAACAAAGCAAATTCAAGTAATTGGTAGTATCGATTATTCATCTCTGGTAGATCGACTTGCTGTGCCTGTTTCAAAACTCGAAAAGGTACTCTTAGAAAATAACCTTTCATCTAGGGGAGAAGGGTTTATTACGGAAGATATTAAGAAAGCTGGGATAAGATTTGTGAAGGATATAAACTTTTCTAATATTTTTAATTCGGTTATAACTTATACAGGAAATATTTTTGTAGGACTGCTAGCTATTAGCTTTATTACATTCTTTTTACTAGTTGATTTTGGATTGTTTAGGCGAAAAATAATTTCTCTTATTCCGAATAAATACTTTGAAGTTTCGATTTCTGCGCTCACTAAAATAGAACATTTGCTCTCAAACTATTTGGTGGGTTTAATCATTCAAATGTCAGTGATTTTTGCAATGGTAGCCATTGGTCTAACTATATTTAATGTACCTTATGCTATGACTATTGCACTTTTTGCGGCTGTTGCAAATCTAATTCCTTATTTGGGTCCTATGCTTGGTGCAAGTTTTGCTATTATAATTACCACTGTTCAATCAGGGCCAGAAGTAGATTCTGTGAACAGCCTACTTATGTTATTACTAAAAATAGGAGGGGTGTTTGCAGTAGTTCAAATAACCGATAATGTATTAACTCAACCACTTATTTTTTCCAAAAGTGTAAAGGCTCATCCATTGGAAATATTTGTTATTATATTTGCAGCCGCAACGCTAGCAGGGGTTGTAGGTATGATACTAGCCATCCCTGTTTACACTATCCTTAGGGTTTCTGTAAACGAGCTAAGCAGCGGATATAGACAATATCGCATTTTTAAAACGTAAATAATATGGCACTTAAGTGTGGAATAGTGGGACTGCCAAATGTAGGAAAGTCAACACTTTTCAATGCGCTTTCTAATAATAAAGCAGAAGCAGCAAATTTTCCTTTTTGTACAATTGAGCCTAATGTAGGTATTGTTACAGTACCAGATGAACGACTCCAAATTTTAGAAAAATTGGTGAACCCTCAAAGGGTAATGCCAACTACTATTGAGTTTGTTGATATTGCAGGTTTAGTAAAAGGAGCAAGTAAGGGAGAGGGGCTTGGGAATAAGTTTTTAGGAAATATAAGAGAGGTAGATGCCATTATACATGTGGTTCGATGTTTCGAAGATGAGAACGTAGTACACGTGGCTGGAAGTGTTGACCCCGTATTTGATAAAGAAGTAATTGATACGGAGCTTCAATATAAAGATTTAGAGGCGGTTGATAAAAAAATACAAAAGCTGCAAAAGATAGCTAAAACTGGAGATGCAGAAGCACGAGCTCATATTCAAGTGCTAACCTTAGTAAAAGAAGTACTTGAAGGAGGAAAAAATGTTCGAAGTTTACAACATACAGAAGATGAGGCAAAAGCGTATGAAGACCTGCTTTTGTTAACAGCAAAACCAGTTATTTATGTGGCCAATGTAGATGAGGCATCGGTAACGAGTGGTAACCCATTTGTAGAAGCCCTTAAAAAGGATATTGCTGATGAAAATGCCGCTGTAGTTATTATTTCAGCTTCTATAGAGGCAGATATAGCTGAGATTGAAGATATTGAAGAACGACACATGTTCTTAGAGGAATATGGCCTTGCAGACTCGGGCTTGGATCGATTGATAAAGGCATCGTACGACCTCCTTAACCTAATAACTTATTTTACTGCAGGTGTGCAAGAAGTTAGGGCTTGGACTATCGAAAAAGGATGGAAGGCACCCAAAGCAGCTAGCGTAATTCATACTGATTTTGAAAAAGGCTTTATTAAAGCCGAAGTAATTAAGCTTGAGCACTTTAAAGAACTTGGCTCAGAGCAAGCGTGCAAAGAAGCAGGTAAATTATCGATAGAAGGAAAAGACTATGTGGTAAATGATGGCGATATTATGCATTTTAGATTTAATGTATAATGAATCATTTTCATTTAATTGTCTAAACATTTGTTTGTATATTTTTAAATATGGTTTAAATTTATATAACTACTTTAACTAGTTAGAGTTTAAGAGGTAGTTAGCTTGTAAATTTTTTATTAATCCAAAACCTAATCAATTGAGAGCCAGGATAGTATTTTTGCTCAAAAACCGCGGTGCTTATCTTCCTTTTCACCATCAGTTTTTATTAGCACAAGTTATTAAAGGAGTTGTGTTAAAAGGAGGTGATCCTAATTTTACATCATTTAATATCTATAATTTTTCAGGACTTAAGGGTCAAACTAAACCAAGCCGAAAGGGATTACATTATTACTCCACCCGAGTTACTTTGGTTGTTTCATCCTTAAATAAGTCATTTATTGACTACCTGCTATTACAGATGTTTCAACTGCCACAAATTGAAATTGGAGGGTTGGTTTTGCAACCTGAGAAAGTAGAAGTTGAAAATTTGGACAATGTAGCTGAGAGTGAAAAATTTATTTGCATTTCGCCTATGGTACTAATAGAGCCTAAAATAATGGATGAATCTTCGAAGGAATTTATTGATCCTGAGAAAGATGAATTTTCAGATTTAGTGTACGATGTAACCCTCCAACGTATGGAGGCTTGCTCATTATTCGATACCAATAGATTATCGAGTTTTAATGAATTTCAGGTTGTGCCCGATAAAGCTTATTTAGACAAACTCAGCAATGCTAATAAAAAATTCTCTAGAATATATCCACTTTTTGATCAGGATGTAAAGTTTGAATTGAGGGGCTATACATTTCCCTTTACCTTTTATGCTGCTCCTGAGGTTAAGAACTTTGTGTTTTTAAATGGAATAGGAGCCTTAACTCATAAAGGGTTTGGTATGATTGATATTGCCAATCAAGATCCAAATGTACGAGCGGTTGAGTATGAAATTCCCGGGTTGTAAAATTTCACTGTGGAATGATATCCAAATAACCGATGATTAAATCGGTAGCTAAATCGTAGGGTCGGTAGTACACAATTATTTGATACTGATTTTTGGTGGCACTCCAATTGCCCTCAAAGTAATTTAAGGGAAGCGAGGGGCTAACCACAAGGTATTGATAATTATACCAACCCTGTTTTAAAATTAACGATCCTTTATAGGCCTCTAATTCTTTATCATAAGTTAAGGCATTATCCTTTGTGCGAGCCCAATCGTTTAAAGCCCCAACAATATATACCTTACCATTAATTTTAGGGCTTTCAAGAGTAAATTCTACTTTGGAGTAATCATTTTCAATTATGGGATTAAACCCCTCTACATTATCAATTACATATTGCCCGTTTAAATCCATTAGTACCGTTGAGTAGGCAAACTCAGATTTTCGCCTATCATCTTCTATCCAAACAAAGTTTTGATCTTTTTCAATATGTACTGTCTTTACGTTTTCTCCAAAATATTTGATAGAACGTAGGTCGAAGAATCTAAATTCATTTCCCCCAGGAAACATCGTTTCTTCTGTAAAATACCGGTACTCTAATTGATAGTCACCTTCTCTAATAAATGTAGGTTTTAGATTCGTATGTGCTACATCCCAACGTTGGTTTTGAAGTATTGAAACAGATATTTGATCTCTTGGACTTTGTAATTGTATTCCTTTATAATTTATTTCAAACTGCAATTGTTGGTTAAATCTTGAGGCATTATTTACACCATTAAATCCATACTGATCTGTAAAAATCACACTATTTTCATACACAATAAATCTTCTGCTAATAATTATATCATTTTCATCTCCATCGGCATAAACTACTAATACATAATTGCCTGAAAGCGTTGGTTTAGGGAGTAAAGCCCTATAATGTACATAGGGCGTTTTGGTTTTAAACGAATATTCGTATTCGTCAATGGTAAATTCATTATAGGTATTAAGAAACTCCAAATCGGCCAAGCTCGATTTTTGCCAATCTTTATCGCACCTAATGTATTTTACTTGGTAGGTAAACGCATCGTTAAAAAGCTCATCAAATTCTAACATAAGCTGCTGATTACCTCGTAAAGGAATGGCAGCACTTAATAATTGGGCATTCGATTTTAATCCTATAGGATATAATTGCACTGTTTTTATGTATGGGTCATATACTTTGTTGGTAAGCTCCAACTGTACCTGAGCCAAGCTTTGGGTTGCAACAAGTAGTATGGCTAAAATTAGCTTATTCATTGCTTTGTATGGCGTCAATTTGGTCGGCCACATCTTCCCATAAAGACTGTAGCTTTTCCAATGCTTGTTTCGAGTTTTCAAAGGCTAAATTGGTTTCGGTCAACCGTTCCGGGTTTGAATATACTTCTGGTTTGGCCATTTCATTTTCTTCTTTTTTTACCTGTGCTTCCATTTTCTCAATTTTAGCTTCAATGCCTTCTAATTCTTTTTCTAGTGATTTTAGCTCGTTCGTATCTACGAGTTTTGGCTTTGTGCTTTTAGGTTTAGTTCCGTTCTTTTTAGTAGAGGACTTAACCTCTTCTTGAGGAACTTGCTTCGATCTCCAATACTCGTATTCTTGAAACGTACCAGGGTATTCTTTTATTTCCTTATCTTCAATATACCAAATTTTATTGGCCACCTGATTTACAAAATGCCTATTATGCGAAACCACAACAAAAGAGCCTTTATACTGCTGTAAAGCTTGAATAAGGATATTTTCCGATTGCATATCTAAGTGGTTGGTAGGTTCATCTAGCATTAGAAAATTGGCTTCAGAGATTAAAGTTCTGGCCAAGGCTACCCTAGACTTTTCTCCTCCTGAAAGTACTTTTACCTTCTTAAATACATCGTCTCCACTAAATAAGAAACACCCTAATACTCCTCTTAACTCTTGTTCGGTTTTAGTGCTGCCTGCTTGCTTTAGCTCTTCTAGTATTTCGTTATTAACACCCAATGATTCTAATTGGTGCTGTGCATAAAACGCAGTAATTACATTAAATCCATCTACACGTTCTCCTTCAATAGGCTCGTTGCCAGAAATAATTCGAAGTAGTGTTGACTTACCTTTCCCATTGGCGCCAATCAACGCAATTTTATCTCCTCGTTCTATGGTGGCGGTGGTGTTTTTTAATATTTCTAAATCCCCATACGATTTTGAAATATTATTAAGCTGGGTAATAAACCTGCCTGGTTTTTGCGAAAAGTCGAACTTGAAATTAACCACTGCATTTTCATCTATCACCTCTTCTATCCGATCGAGCCTATTAAGTGATTTAACTTTTGATTGTACTTGCCTTGCTTTTGTAGATTTAGATCGAAAGCGTTCAATAAACTTTTCTGTTTGCTTTATTTGTTGTTGCTGGTTGGCAAACGCATTATTCTGAATTTCAGTTCTAAGCTCTTTTTCTTGTATATAAAAATCAAAGTTTCCTTCGTAGAGGGTAAGTTCCGAGTTGGCTACTTCTACTGTTTTGCTAATGGTATTATTTAAAAATTGCCTATCATGAGAAACCACCACTACAGAGCCTTCGTAATTACGCAAGTAATTTTCAACCCATTCAATAGAAGGTAAGTCCAAGTGGTTGGTAGGTTCATCTAGCATTAGCAATGCTGGCTTTTCTAACAAAAGCTTGGCTAGCATTACACGCATTCTCCATCCACCAGAAAATTCTTTTAAAGGTTTTGTAAGTTGAGCGGTAGTAAATCCTATTCCTTCTAAAATTTCCTCTGCCTTGGCTTGCATAGTGTAGCCATCCAATTGTTCAAATCGCTCTTGCAGTTTTGTGAGCTTATCAACCAAATTATCGGTATACTCCGTTTCCATTTTATGTAAAATGGCATCGATTTTACGTTGGGTATCTACTGCTTCGTCAAAGGCCGACATTGCTACCGTAAGTATGCTATCTTCTGTTAAGTAGGATAGTAAATCTTGGTTTAAGAAACCTATGGTGCAATCTTTGGCCCTAGAAATAGAACCTTTATCGGGGAAGATATCCTTATTGATAAGTTTTAATAAGGTGGATTTTCCTTTACCATTGAGCCCGATAAGTCCAATTTTATCTTTTGGTTTTATATGCAAAGAAGCTTCCTCGAATAAGGTACGGCCTCCAATTAAATACGATAGGTTGTTTATTGATAACATAGCCGCAAAAGTATATCTTTATACAGAACTGTCTAACCTGTTTGCCCTATGAAAAACAAAAGAGTGTGTATATCGGCTATTATTTCATTGATGCTTTCCTTTTCTTCGGTAATTGCACAAAACCAATTGCCTCTCGAGGATATAAAACTACCAGAAGGGTTTTCTATCTCAATATATGCTAATGTGCCTAATGCCAGATCCATGGTGCTTAACGAAAATGGGGTGCTGTTTGTTGGAAATAGGTCTGAAGACAAGGTGTATGCTGTGGTTGACACCAATGGGGATAATATTGGGAATAAGGTTTATGTTATTGATGAAAACCTTAACATGCCGAATGGAGTTGCACTAAAAAATGGAAACTTGTACGTTGCTGCTGTTAATAAAATATTGGTGTATAAAAACATTGAAGCTCATCTCGATAATCCACCTGAACCCACAGTAATTTTTGACGACTTTCCAACAGAAAGGCATCATGGATGGAAATATATTGCCTTTGGGCCGGACGGCTTATTATATGTGCCAGTAGGTGCACCGTGTAATGTGTGCGAAAAAGAAGAGCCAATTTATGCCTCTATTACTAGAATAGATGTTGGCAACCCTACACCTGAAGTGGTGGCTAAAGGAGTTCGTAATTCGGTTGGGTTCGATTGGGATCCATTAACTGGTGATATGTGGTTTACCGATAATGGCAGAGATATGATGGGCGATGATATTCCGCCTTGTGAGTTAAATCATATTTCAAGCAATGGACTGCATTTTGGGTTTCCATATTGCCATGGTGGTGAAATTTTAGACCCTAAGTTTGGCAAGGGAAAAATCTGTGATGATTATACAAAACCTGTATGGAAGTTTGGTGCTCATGTGGCACCACTTGGGATGAGTTTTTATGAAGGTAAGATGTTTCCTGAAAGTTATGATAATGACATTTTTGTGGCACAACATGGTTCCTGGAACCGCTCAACTAAATCTGGCTATGTAGTTATGGTGTTAGACCATACAGGTAATAGAGTAAATAATGCAAAAGTGTTTGCTTCGGGCTGGCTTAATAAAGTAACTCAAAAATCTTGGGGCAGACCAGTGGATATAATAACTATGGCCGATGGCTCTTTACTCGTTTCTGATGATTATGCAGATGTGATTTATAGGATTAGTTATCAGGTTAATTAACTTCAACTTTCTTAAGAAGAACGAAGTTAATTAACCCGATAAATCTCCTTTAAACTTTGTGTTATAAGTAAAAGTGAATCTTATTTTTTGAGAAATTTATAAATTTTATACAACCCATCATTTTTAACTCGGAGTAGATAAAATCCTGATTTAAGTGATGAAATATTTATTTCATCACTTCTTGTCTCAGAAACTACTATGTTTCCGGTGGTGTTAATTATTTCTACCGAATACAACTCTTTTTGGGATGAACCATAATTGATAAACAGTCTATTTTTTGCTGGATTAGGATAGAAAGTCAGCTCTTTGAAGTTATCAATCCCTAATACTTGATTTAACACTATTTCAGTTTCAAAGCTAGATGACAACCCACTGTCATTAGCATTTATTATTAAATTAAAAGTGGGGTTTAATTTAAAACTTATTGCGGCAGAATTACTTACTGCAATTTCTCCATTGGGGTCGATTGAAAAAGCATCTGATGTATTACCAGATTCTATACTAAATGTAAGGTCATCACCGTCAGGGTCACTTGCAGTTACACTGCCTACTACTGTTCCTATTGGGCTACTTTCGTCTAATATGAAACTAAAATTTTGGGTTATTGGTGATTCATTTATATTTGTTATGTAAATAGTAAAAGACTTTTCGTAAAAATCCCCGTATTCGTCTGTGCTTCTTATATAAAGAAAAAATTCTGTTTTAGATTCATAGTCAAATATTTCTGAGCTGACTAAATCGGTCCCTATAATGCTGAAATTGAAATTGTCTGCATCATTCAAACCATCACCTGTAGTCATTGTATAGGTATGTGCTCCGTCATCATAAAGATCGGTAGAGGTGAAATTTCCAATTATTGTACCTATGGGTTGGTTTTCGGCTAGTTCATTTATACTAAGTAGAATTTCTGTTGGTGGAGTGTTTGTAAAGTAGAAACTTTGTAAATTAGAGTGATAAATTGTTGTTGAAAAACCAGAAGAACCAAAACCAAAATAGGCGGTATCAGCTATCACAAACGAAACAGGGTTGGCTCTTGTATAACCCAATGATCCATCATCAATGTTTAACGTATCTCCTAAGTTTTCAATTGTATTGGTTAACGGATCGTAACGAGTAATATAGGGTTGATTGCCATAAGCAATAAAAGCTTGATTTTTTAAGACAAATGCCGTTGCTGTTTGAAAACCTAAATTAATATCTGCAAACACTTTTTCAGTCCAAACTCCAGTTGAAGGGTCAAATTCTTGTACATCAGTCATTTGCTGAAGAGAAAAACCTTCAATTAAATAACCACCAGATACATAGGCTTTGTTGTCAATTACAAATGCTACTGCAGATTTTCTTTTGTTTCCCGTAAAACCATTAAGTTCAGTCCAAGTATTTAGTGCAGGATCATATTTCCAAAAATCATTTAGTTCAGATGTGGCTCCATTACCTGTGCCTACATACCCATTGCCATTAATAGCAAAAGCAACAGCCGAACTTCTTGCGTTAGATATATCTAGACCTGCGATGGCTGTCCATTGGTTAGTACTAGCATCATAGGCATAAAAATCATTCAATACATTTCCATTCTCATCAAGGCCAGTTCCAACGTAAGCAATGTCGTTTATAGTAAATACAACAGCATTTTTTCTGGCAACGCCTGGAAAATTTGCCAATGCCTGTATTTCTCCTGTGACTTCATTCATTTTGAAAAAATCATTATAAAAACTTGTGCTATTTATGCCTAATCCTATATAAGAATCTGTGTCAATTACAAAATTTATGGCACCTGACCTGTTAATTGCTTCTAAATTGCATTCTTGCATATCGGTACCAATACTCCAGTTATAAGTGTCTATTAATATTTGTCTTGCATTTGCTCCAAGGCAATATGTTAGCCCTTGCGTGCCTAATGTTACATTTGGTTGGAGATTGGGTAATGAGGCCCAATCTATTAAAATTTTGTCATAATTGATAACTGATAAATTTGTTCCTCTTAGCATATTCGTCATGTCTACTACATTATAGACTTCCCAACTACCAATGTTCTGATTAAAAGAAGATGCCCCATCAAACATGCGTTCCATATTAGTTGCACTACTCACATTCCAGTTATTAATGGGTTGGTTAAAAGAAGAAGCTAAAGTAAACATACCAGTCATATCGGTTACTTTGCTAACGTCCCAATTTTCAATAGGCTGATTAAAAGGGGTCGAACTAAACATATACGACATGTTAGTAACTCTACTCACGTTCCAACTGCTAATATTCTGATTAAAAGAAGATCCGCCACCAAACATTCCTCCCATATTAGTTACATTACTAACATTCCAGCTGTTAACAGGTTGATTAAAAGCAGAAGAAGCAAACATATTGCTCATATTAGTAGCGTTGCTTACATTCCAACTATCAAGAGGTTGATTAAAAGAAGATGCACCTTCAAATAAGCCTTCTATATTATTTATATTGCTCACATCCCAGTTACCAATAGGCTGATTAAAAGAATCTGCCCATCGAAAGATATAACGCATTTCAGTCACACCGCTTACATCCCAGCTATCAATAGGCTGGTTAAAAGAAGTCAAACCAAACATAAACGACATATTAGTTACACTACTTACATTCCA
>JAMOMJ010000024.1 GCA_027067135.1 Cyclobacteriaceae bacterium | reverse complement strand
GTCTGACTAACGTCCGACCTTAGCTGCCATTTCCCTACGCTTATTTTATTTTAAAATTCCGCCCTCACAATGACGTTCTTGGCTTAACTATTAAAGTTTCTAATAAAACAGGGTTCTGCTAATCGCCAGAACCCTGTTTTATGGCGTTTCGAAGTGCCATGTTATAATTCTCGTCTATTGTCATCCGAATTAGTATCAATCAGTTTATTATAAGGGTCAACACCTACGTCGGTTGGCTTTTGATCCACAATAATGGTAATCTTATTATTGATTTGAGTTACCTTATGCTTTTTAAGGTAGAGCTCAACTTCTTCTTTTTCTCCTTCCTCATCCTCTTCTTCTGCAAATATGCCAATATCAATATAATCAGCCAGTAGTACTGAGTATTCAGGCTTTCTCATTTTCTCGGTTTTGTACGAAATTGAATCTGCACCGTCTTCTGCAAAATAACGTTTGCCTTTTTCATCATTTCTATACTTACTTACATTAAACTCAATATCAACCTGATATTTGCCATTATCCAGCTCAGTAGATTTCACTTCAACAATTCTGTTTTTGTACAAAGTGATGGTTTCAAACATATCTTTGATCACATATTGCAAAGAATCTGGTGTAACCTCTCTAATATAATCTACCATTTCGATGGTAGTCGTGTATGGAGGCTCTTGAAACTTAACCTTGTTAATATAACGCTTTAACGCCATATTGAGACTATCTTCACCTATGTAATCACTTAGGGCATAAAATACCAAGGAGCGTTTTTTTTCTGCTGCGCGCGAGTGCAAATATGTATCGAGTGCATCTTTTAAAAATTTACGCATTTTACTGGCACCATGTTGGTGTTCCAGCACTTTTAATGATACATATTCCGATAAACTCTCTGATAGCATTGTAGCACCCAGTACATCAGCACCTATTGCCTGATGTGCCCACCACTGATGCGCTACTTCATGCACAGTAATGGCAAAAGGGTAATCTACGCCTCCTTCTTTACTGTCATCCACATCGGCAATAAACCCAATTCCTTCCGAAAAAGGAATGGTATTAGGAAATGATTGTGCACCAGCACCGCTTGTTCTTGGAAATTCAATAATTCGAACTTGACGGTGCTGGTATGGAGAGAAATATGTTGAGTTATAATCCAATGAAGCCTTAATGCCTTTAAAAAATCGATCCAGATTATATTCATGGCCTTTATGATAATAAATCTCTAAATTAACATCATTCCACTTATCCTTAACTACCTCATACCGAGCTGAATTAAATGCATAAAAGTTTAAGATTTTACTATCCATTTTATAGTGGAAATATCTACGGCCATCTTTTACCCATTCTTTTTGCAAATATCCGGGAGCTATGGCAATTTGATCTTCAGAAGTACTTACTGTTGCCTCAAAATCAATCCAATCAGCATCTTTAGCAATGTAGGTATTGCCTAGCGCAGTAGTGTCGGAAGGTGGAGGTTTTAACTCATTTTTAGGCAAATCATACTTTTTACGCGTTTCATCATCCTTCATTTCTCCATCGCTTGAATAGCCTAGTGACGGGAATAGTTGCATATTATTTATAAAGGTACCATTGCCTCTAACCGGTGAGTGCTTTCTCAAAAATGTATTGGCCTTATTATGAACTGTAAAGGTGAGCGTAAGACTATCACCGGGATTTAAGGGTGTTGTTAATTGATAGATATCAAAATTATAAACGGAGTCCTCCATCACTAAACTTGCTGGCTTGCTAAATTCAAACGTACTTGGATAATCATTATGATTTAAAAAAATACTATCAATAGCCTGATTGGATTTATTTACCATTAAATACGAGCCATCTGCATCAAAATTGAGCTTGTTGGGGTAAATGTTTACATTGGTTTTTATCGCTATTATTCTTGGTTGAATGGCATGTTCATAACGCTTGTACTTCTTTTCCCACTCTACTTGCTGTTTCTCTTGCTCGTTGCTGGATACGCGCTCGTTTAAGAAATTATCCTCGTAATAAATTCTAAATCCTAGGGAAAGGAACGCAATAAAGAATACCGTAAAACCAATTAATGTAGCTCCTTTAAATCGTGATTTAGCAATTTGTAGTCTTTCTTTAACTGAGTGGGGTACACCTCGTACCCAAAACAAACCAGCAATTATTAAAACTGTACTACCTGCAAGCAACCAATACGATTTATACACTAAGTAATTGGCTATTGAGCTTCCATACGCATTCATATCGGAGTAAGCATACCCAGGCCCTTGGTTATACTTAAACACAGATTGCTCAATGCCTATTTGAGATAAAAATGGAATGCCAATAGAAATAATTAGCAATACAAACAATCCTACATAGGGGTTTCTAATTAAAGTTTGTATAAATAAGGCCATCAGAGCCCATACTACAAAATGAATAAATTTAAGGCCATATAGCTCGAATAAATAATGCCCTATTTCGAATTTATAATAGCCATTATATACCTGAATTAGTATTCCTCCAATTAGTATTACCAATAGCAACACCAATTGCATTTTTAATAAGGCTATTAATTTTGATACCAATAATGCCCAGTTAGGAATAGGGGTAACATCTATTAAATGATCTACTCTAGCCATATTGCCTCTATGTACAAGCATCCCTGCATATAAAAAAGTGGTAATATTTATAAAGAGCGAAAAGCTATTTCCTGGTATAAGTAGGATTTGCCAAGTAGCAGGCAGTGTTTTGGTGCCAAAGACTTCACCAAGCACCATAGCCGTTATTAAAATAAACATAAGGCCAACCAGCACTATGCTTAAGAATGGCCAACTGGTAACAATATATTTAAAATCTACATTTGACAGTCGCCAGGTAGTTTTAAGGTGTTGAAGAAAGGTGAAATTAAAATTAACTTTGGGTAAAATTACTCGAGTAATTCCTCCAAAATTCTGTTTGGTACTGCGCTCTCCTTGCTTCTTTCTAAAATTGAATGAAATCGCATTTTGGGAGAATGTAAAGAACTTATAAACGAAACCGAAGATAAGAGAAGAGACTCCAAGCCAAAGTAGTCGGTTATATAAGATAATTCCCTTAATAGGTAATAACTGCTCATTTTGCTCAGCAACCGTCCAATATTTGGTGTAGTAATTAGCAGCTCCGCTTCCAAAAGGGTCTAATAATGCCGAAATATATCTATAGTCAGGGTCTGCAAGCAGGTTTTCTACAATGCCCTGTACCAACATAAATAATATTACTGTAATAAATCCAGCGGCTATGTTCCGAGAAAAAGTAACAACAGCA
>JAMOMJ010000023.1 GCA_027067135.1 Cyclobacteriaceae bacterium | reverse complement strand
TTCATTTACACTTTGCTGTAACTCTAGTTGCATCTGCAAATATTCTGGGTGTTCCAAACGTGCAAGCACTTGCCCTTTCTTCACTTTATCTCCTTCAACAAAATAAATTTTACTAATATTACCTCCAATAAAAGCATTAACGTTGGCTTCATCTTGCGGATAAAGGTCTAGGAAACCATTTACTTTGATGTTGTTGCCAAGGCTTTTTTGAACCACTTTAGCAGTAGTTAAACCCAACACTTCGGCCTGAGCAGGTGTAATAGAAACACCTTTTGACTCTCCTTCTTCATGTTCATTTTGTTCTCCTTTCTCATCAGCATGTTCTTCTGTTGAAGAAGTTGTGGCTGAATCTGAAGTACAACTTACGAAAAATACCACTACCAAAAACAGCAGTGCGATTCGCATTAAATTTTTCATTCGAGTATATATTATATGTTTAATATCCATTATAGTGTGCCCATTAAATAGTTAATCTCAATTTGTGTCTGTTTGTATCGCCTCAAAGATTCGAGGTATTTATTACGGATATCATTAGCTTGATCCAAGTTTCTGATGTATTCCACATACTCAATCTCACCACTGGCATAGCCTTTACCCGCAAAATTCACCAACTCATCAGCCATTTCTAATCCTGTTGATTGGTAATAGTTTAGCTGTGCTTGGTATTTTGTAAGCTCCTGAAGGAGGTTATCTAATTGCGTATGCAAACGCAAGCTATAGCTGTCGTATTCTGCTTTAGCAATAGCGACATCAACTTCCGCAGCCTGACTCTTGCCATTATTAGTCCAAAAAGCTAGTGGTACTGCGATGCCTACAGAAAAGCCATTCGCTCCTGAAACACCTTCAATCTGCTGACTAAAGAAACCTGCAGAAAACTCTGGAACAAATTCAGACTTTTGCAACTTATACATGTTCTGAGCTAAGTCAATTCGCTTCTGAAATGCACCTAACAAAGGATTCTGGCTCATTGAAGCTGTATCCGAAACCAAAGGAATGTCTATATCAAGTAGCACCCTTTCAGTGATTTGAATAGCCGTATCGTAGTTTATCACATTTTGCAATCGCAATTTATAAATCTCCACATCCGCCTCTGTTTGCTGCTTTAAAAGAAGTACTTCTTGGTGCTTTCCCTCGGCAGCAATCTTAGCCAAACGGTTGGTCTCCCCTGTGGTATATCGCATTTCAGCGGCTCTTACAAACTTGGTGTAAATGCTATCGAGGTAATTATAAAGCTCTAATTGGCTATATGCCCAAGCGAGTTGCGTGTACTCACTTTTAACTTGCCTGATAAGCTCGTTTTTGGTAACAGCCACCATTTGTTGGCTCAATTCAATTTTGCTATTTTGAACCTTAGAACGAGTACCATAAACTGTAGGAAACTTAAAGCTTTGCGAAATATCAAACCCGTTATCAATAAAACCAGGTGAGTTTATTTCTCCACGTGTGTAGTTGAACTCCGTGTTTCCTAAGTTTACTACTGCTTTTTTAAGCTTCTCTTCTCGAGTAACGCCCAAATTAGCAGCCGTTATTTGTGGGTTATTAGCCAAAGCTATATCCACGGCTTGTTGCATATTTATAGGTTGAGGTTGTTGTTCTTGCGCCATTAATTTAGGAGCACCAATAAACATCAATAATAAAATACTTGCGATAACAGTTTTAGCAGCATTCCTATCACGTTTTTCAGCCCTTTTCTCTCTTCCTGTTTCCACCATAAAGTATAAAACTGGAATGATTACCAAGGTTAAAATCGTGGCAGAAATTAAACCTCCAATTACCACCGTTGCCAATGGTCGCTGTACTTCTGCCCCTGCTGATGCCGAGATTGCCATAGGTATGAATCCCATAATAGCGGCAATGGCCGTTAACAAAATGGGTCTCAAACGTTCTTTGGTTGCTGTAAAAATTCGTTCCATAATATCCGTTACTCCGTGATCTCTTAAATCATTAAATCGACTGATTAGTACTAGCCCGTTTAGTACCGCCACGCCAAATAAGACAATAAAGCCTACTCCTGCCGAAATACTGAACGGAAGCCCTCGTACGGATAAGAATAGGATTCCACCAATAGCGGAAAGCGGTACAGCCATATAAATCATAACTGTTTGAGGAATAGAACCCAAAGCAAAGTAGAGAAGCATAAAAATTAATGCAAGTGCTAAAGGCACTACAATTGTTAATCGCTCTTTAGCACGTTTCAAGTTCTCGAACGAACCTCCATAGGTAATATAATAACCCGCTGGTAAATCAAGCTCCGTATCCATCTTACCCTGAATTTCTTCAATCATAGATTCCACATCTCTACCTCTCACATTTACACCCACATAAATTCTTCGATAGGTATTATCGCGAGAAATCTGCATTGGCCCAGGTTGATAACTGATATGTGCCACCTCTTTTAGAGGCACTTGGGCACCATTGGGTAGATCTACAAATAAATTCATTAAGTTACTGATATCTTTTCGATAAGCATCTGAAAGTCGAATTACCACATCGAAACGTTTTTCGCCTTCAAAAATCACCCCAGCAGAAGCACCAGCAAAAGCTGCACTTACATACTGATTAAGTTTCTTAATATTTAATCCGTATTGAGCTAGTTTAGCTCTATCGTAGTTTACAGTTATCTGTGGCAAGCCACTAGTAGCTTCCACCCGAACATCGGCAGCACCTTGAACAGATCCAATAATCTTGGCCATTTCCTGCGCTTTATCAACTAATACATCAAGGTCTTCTCCATATAATTTAATAGCTACATCTTCACGAACACCCGTAAGCAGCTCATTAAATCGAAGCTCAACAGGTTGTGTAAATACATAATTTACGCCAGGAATCACGGATATTTTCTCTCTAATTTTTTCAATTAATTCCGCTTTGGAAGAAGCCGAAACCCATTTGTCCATATCTTTTTCAAGAATTATATAAGCATCTGCAATATCCATTGGCATAGGATCGGTAGGTATTTCAGCCACACCAATTCTAGCTACCATTGTTTCCACTTCTGGGAAGTTATCAATCACAATCCTCTCTATCTTTTTAGATACCTCAATGGATTCTGTTAGCGAACTACCTGGCTTGATTAAAGCTTGCATGGCAATATCGCCTTCATCTAATTTAGGAATAAACTCACCTCCCATTCTTGAAAACACGAACCCTGAAAATACAAGTAAACCAAGTGCTAAAACCAATACAACTTTTCTAAAGGACAAAGCCGAAGTTAATAATGGTTTATAGCCATTATAGATTCCATCTATTAGTTTATTACTAAAACGCTCAATACTTCTTTCGAATCTTGCAAGCAGGCCATTATTACTTTCCTTCGCAGGTTTTAAGAACACTGCTGATACCATTGGCACATAGGTAAGACTTAGCAAAATGGCTCCTAGAACGGCAAACCCAAAGGTGTAGGCCATTGGCTGGAACATTTTCCCTTCGATTCCTGTAAGGAATAAAATGGGCGTAAACACAATCAAGATGATAAGCTGACCAAAAAATGCTGAGTTCATTACACTACTGGCAGATTCGTAGGCGATTTGATCCATATCTTTATCTCCTATCTCTTCCATTCCCTTTTTCATCCGGACTTGGATATGGTGTACTACACCCTCTACCACAATTACGGCCCCATCTACGATAATCCCAAAATCAATGGCTCCGAGCGACATAAGGTTTGCCCAAACGCCAAATTGCTTCATTAATATAAAAGCAAATAAGAGGGAAAGTGGAATAATAGATGCCGTAATTAATCCACCTCTAATACTACCCAGAAGGATTACGAGCACAAAAATTACAATGAGAGCACCCTCTACTAAGTTCTTAGCAACAGTACTAGTTGTTCGTTCTATAAGTGCACTCCTACTCAAAAAATTCTCAATCCTGAGGCCTTCTGGCAATGATTTTTGAATTTCCTCAATTCGTTTTTCAACGGCTTTAATTACATTATTAGGATTCTCTCCCTTTAACATAAGTATTTGCCCACCAACTGATTCGTGACCATCTTGGGTTAAAGCTCCAAACCGAACGGAGGAACCATAACGAACATCATCGGCAACGTCTTTAATGAGCACAGGAGCTCCATTAATGGTTTTAACCACAATCATTTTGAGGTCATCGATGGAACGAGCGAGCCCTTCTCCACGAATAAAATTCGCTTGGTGATTCTTCTCTATATAAGCACCGCCTGTATTGGCATTATTATTTTCTAAGGCCTCAAAAATTTCTGCCATCGAAATCTCCATCGAATTCATTTTATTCGGATCGAGTGAAATTTCGTACTGCTTTAGCTCTCCACCAAAAGCATTTACTTCAACTACACCTGGCACCAAGGCCATTTGTCGCTTTACAATCCAATCCTGGATGGTTCGTAAATCCATTGCCGTATAAACCGAGTCGTAACCTGGCAACGGCTTTATGGTGTATTGGTATATTTCTCCTAAACCAGTAGAAATGGGTGCCATAAACGGCTCTCCAAAACCCGCAGGAATAGAACCTTTAACATCAATAAGCTTTTCTTGCAC
>JAMOMJ010000022.1 GCA_027067135.1 Cyclobacteriaceae bacterium | reverse complement strand
GAAGCCACAGATTCTTCGGGCAAAGCCAGATTCTTCGGGCGAAGCCCTCAGAATGACGTAGAGTAAAAGAACGTCACTCTGAGCATTCCATGCGAAGAGTCTCACTTTTTATGCAGCTAACTTGGCCTATTAGGTCGGACGATAGTCAGACCGTTTTGTAAAATAAATATTAAAATGCCATAAACATAAAATGATTTCTGATGTATTATTCTTTATCCATAACCCTAATCTAATTTTTATAAGGGGGTGAAAACCTTTGCCCATTATCTGATATATATATATATATACTATAGCAACTATTTTAGCAAAATGGTGAAGTTAGGCATCTACTGCGTAGAACAAAATCAAAATATCATCCAAAAGAGCCTTTTTTGATTTTGTGAGTTTTCGGAGTGGACTCATGGTTGGAAAATCACTTCTGGTGGAGGTAAAGTTTTGTGTTATACAATTGTTAGACTAACTTTACTAGCAATGGATGCAGTACTACGAAAAAAAATAAATATTCTAATTCATTTAGCAGGTGCTGATGGGCATTTTGACGACAGCGAGCGTGCTTTTATTTATAATATTTGTTTACGCCACGGAGTTGACTTGGACACAATTGGTGATTTAATTGCAGAACCTGAACCTATAGGTTCTTTAGGAGCAATTTCGCATGCAACAGCTGTTGATTATTTAACAGAAAGTATTTTGTTAATGCTTGTGGATGGGAAAGTGTTGCCAAGTGAAATATTGTTCTGCCAAGATATGGGTTTACGACTTGGCTTTCAAAAAGCAGCTGTAGATAAACTTATTGAGGAAATTAAAGAAGATTTCGGAATAAAATACGAAGAACTTCATTCGCATGTGTTAGCTCTACCTCACCCAAACAAAAATTAAGCATAGGTAAAATACCTATTTTTTGCATTATTATAATTTTATTTGGATTTTGTAAGTATCGTCAAAGTACTTTTGAATCTGTAAGTTTTTCATACAGGTTTTGGTTAGATGGCTCGGCATTTATGTTGAGCCATCTTTGTTTTACTGCTTTTTTCTCTTACGAACGGGAGGAAGTACTACTTCAGGTTCTGGTTTATAGAAGGTCTCTTCTCTGTTTTCGATAATTAAAATGTACTCTCCGGGCTTTAATTCTCGAACAAAAATATCTAAGGCAAACCCTTTTTTATAAAGTTTTCCATCGGCATCTTTAATTTGGTAGTCAGTAGCTTTTGATAAGGATATTATTTCATCAACATCATCTGTAGGATAAAACGAAATAGGGTCAGCAGTTGAATAAAACTCAAAAACATCGGAGTAAATCGATAAGGTTTCGGATATATAATGCAATCTAAATTGATTATCACCAGCATAATGAATCACGCCAATACTATACTGATTATTATCAATATCACCTTTGGCTTCAACTCTATGAATTACTTTCCAACCATCTAAAAACATTTTCTCCAATTCGAAATAGGCATTTTTGTCTTGTTCGCCTGTACTTATCCAAGAAACAGAAGCATTATCAGCCATAGGTTGCACAATCGAAAAACCATCTCTAGATTTAAGCACCCTCGGGTTTAAAATCTTAGGCAAGCATTCTGCATAATGAAAAACAACTATGGAAATAGCATCATTCAGATTAAACGAGGATAAATCAATGGTTAGGGCAGAAGAGTTTGGAGAGGAAATTATGGTGCGGCCATTAACAGCTACCGACTGAACGCAAAAATATTTTTTGCTGCTGTTATATGGATTTTGAATATAGACATCACGTCCTCTATACACGCCTTCGAGCCTAAGTTGTTGGCCTTGCGAAGCCAGACTAACGAATAATAGAAGATATAAAAAGTGTTTATTCAAACCTTAATGATTCAATTGGGTCTAATCTGGATGCTTTTTTAGCAGGGTAATAACCAGATCCAACACCTACTACAATACCGATTAAAAAGGAAAATAGTATCCACAACCAAGGTACAATAAACGATATATCATCGCCTATTAAATTGGTTACTAAATTGCCCAAGGCCATTCCTAAAATGATACCTGCAATGCCACCCATTTGAGTAACCACAATGGCCTCAATTAAAAACTGTTGTCGTATTCTGCCAGGAGTAGCACCCAATGCTTTTCTAATACCAATTTCTCTGGTGCGTTCGGTTACAGAAACCATCATAATATTCATTAGTCCAATAGAGGCACCCAATAATGTAATAATTCCAATACCAAAACCACCAAATTTTAAATAGCCTGAAATATCATTCAATTTCTCTGCTAATGACTCACTTCTCTCCACTACAAACGATTCCGGTTCTCCAATTTTATCGTGCCTTATAATACGCATTAAGCCTTGTGCTTCGCCCATGGCTTCGTCCATAGAGAATGAATTGTCAACCAATACATCAATGTCAATGGTTAGGCTTCTACCAGCAGCCATTGCACGTGCGCTATTAAGCGGTACAATCACCCGATCATCGGAGCTTCCGCCATCCATAGCACCTTGCTCACTTAGCACACCAATAACTCTAAATCGAGTGCCCCAAACTGTAATTTCTTCACCAATGGGTTCGTCCTCTTTCTTAAATAATTTTTTTGCAATCTCTTTGCCTATCACAGCTACATTAGAGCCATACTTTATTTCAATTTCAGAAAAATTTCTGCCAGTCTCAATGTCTAACCCTTCTTGATAAATATAGTTTTCATTACCTCCAACTACACTAATATTAGGGTTGGTTTTTTCTGATAACCGTTTTACTTCTGCAATTTGTGTAATAAACGAAGAAAGACTTACTTGAGCATTCGACTTAAATTTCTCAGAAAATTTAACCGCTTGTTTATAAGTTATGGCAGGATAAACCCGTTCTTCACGTCCTCTCGATCTACCCCTCGACCTTTTAACACTAATATTAAACGAATTGGCACCAAGGCTGGAAAAACTTTCAGTAATGGAAGATTGGATTCCATCTATTGCTGTCAGTATTCCAACCAAAGATGCAATGCCAATGGCAACAATTAATGCCGTGAGAACACTTCTTAGTAAATTAGCATTAATGGAGCGGAATCCCTCCCTAATATTTTCGATTAAATTCATTTGATGATTTATATGGATGCAAAGTAACTAATTCCTATTATTTTTGATTTACCGCTCATCAGTAATTTTAATATTTTGATAAAATTCATAAAAATACTTTTCCTCCTTTTAATACCAGTTTCATCCTATGCAAACTATTTGCTTATACCTATGGATGAATCTCAAACGGATCATTTAAAAGCGTATGGCATAACCTATTGGGTGCTTGAGCAAGAAGTGGAGGCTGATTGGCTTTTGAATTATAGAGGAGGTTGTTTTATGATTAAATTTCATACACAAATAGAAAACGAACTTATTGTTCGTGGGGTTTCGTATGAGGTAATTAGCGATGCTAACGCCAACGGTATTTTGAGAGAAATTGCGAGTCCTTCTTCGAATATGGATGTGATGAAACTGAATAAATTTCCAAAAATTGCTGTGTATTCGCCTAAAAGTAAACAACCTTGGGACGATGCAGTAACATTGGTACTTACCTATGCAGAAATTCCTTACGATGTTATTTTTGATGATGAGGTAATGACCGATGAATTACCTAAATACGATTGGCTTCATTTGCACCACGAAGACTTTACAGGGCAGTATGGTAAATTTTGGGCTAATTATAGTAACCAACCTTGGTATATAGAGCAGCAACAAGAGTTTGAAGCCAATGCAGCAAAATTTGGTTTTAGTAAAGTTTCGGAGCTAAAGTTAGCTGTGGCAAAAAAGATTAAAGACTATGTTGGGGGAGGAGGCTTTTTGTTTGCCATGTGCTCTGCCACAGATACTTATGACATTGCCTTAGCAGCCGATGGGCTTGATATTATTGAACGCATGTACGATGGAGACGGCTCGGATCCTTCGGCTCAACAAAAGCTCGATTATAGCAAAACATTTGCCTTTAAAGACTTTGTTTTGGAACGAAACGCCAGAGAAATTGAATTTTCGAATATTGATATGCAATACAAGGAAAGAGGCTTAACCCAACAGACTGATTTTTTTAAACTCTTTGAATTTTCGGCTAAATGGGATCCTGTACCTACCATGCTAACCCAAAATCATGTGCATGTAATTAAGGGTTTTATGGGGCAAACCACTTCGTACCGAAAGCAGTTGGTAAAATCAGAGGTTGTTATAATGGGCGAGACTAAATCTACCGGAGAGGTGCGGTATATACATGGAATTTATGGGAAAGGGTTTTGGACTTTTTATGGGGGGCATGACCCAGAAGATTACCAACACTTTGTAGGGGAGGAGCCTACAGATCTAAACTTGCATCCGAACTCGCCTGGGTACAGACTTATCTTGAATAATATTTTATTTCCAGCCGCTAAAAAGAAAAAACAGAAGACCTGATTTCTGGTAATGTTTTTCCCGCAGATAGCGCAGATTTTATTATTCAATCCGTGTTCCATGTTTCGTGAAATTTTTAAAAGTGCCTGCCCGGCAAGGCAGGTAGTTTCCTTTCGGCAATAGGCGATGAGCCTGCCTTGCCAGACAGGTAGGCGTAACGAAGATAGCAGACTTTATGGACAGACTAAGTAAGTATTTAATCAATCAGATTAAACAATCTATTCCATCTGATTTTATCTGTAAATCCACCATTAGGGTCAATTGACATCCAGATGAATAATGCCTTGCCAACAATATGATCGGCTGGTACAAATCCCCAAAATCTTGAATCCAAGGAGTTATGCCTGTTATCACCCATCATAAAGTAGTAATCCTGTTTAAAGGTGTATGAGGTAATGGGTTCTCCGTCAATTTTTAAGGTGCCATTGGCTATATCAACTACATCGTTTCCTTCGTAAAATTGAATTACATAACCATATTTTGTGAGAGTTTCATCATTTATATCAATTGTCATGCCTTCAGCTGGGATTACCATTGGCCCCCAAAAATCAGTGTTCCAAGGGTATTTTGTAGCATCAGGATAAATTCGGCTTTCGGCTTGTCCTTCTTGTGCCTCCGCAACTGTAACACTGGTAATAAATGAAAGTTTTTCTAGCTCCGTAGCAGTTTTTGGCTCGGTAAATACCAAATAACCTTCTCCCATTTGATATACTTCTGTAATGTTGTACTTATTAAATATTCGCTGATTTAGGTTCTCCGTAGTTTTAATAAAGTACTTGTATTGCATTTCGGGAGGATTTTCAACAGGAGCATCGTTAATATACACTTGCATATCTTTTATTTCAATTTTATCTCCTGCAATTCCAATACATCTTTTAATATAATTGGTTTTTAAATCCACTGGGTACTCTAATTCGGTTGGGTGGTTAAATACAACCACATCGTTTCGTTTTACACTTGAAAAGCCTGGCAACCTATATTGGGGTAACTGAATCCAGTCTAAATAAGAAGGGATTTTTGTGCCCCAAATAAATTGGTGAGTAAGTGGTATCTGTAAAGGAGTTGCGGCTGTTCGTGCTCCATAATGCATTTTACTTACGAAAAGAAAATCGCCTACTAACAAAGATTTTTCCATAGAAGGAGTAGGGATTGTAAAGGCTTCCATAATTAGCCAACGAATAATGGTGGCTGCAATTACAGCAAAAACGATGGCATCAGTCCATTCTTTAATTTTAGACTTAGGTTTTTCGTCTCTCTTTTTTTTACTTAGGAAGCTAAAAAAGCTTTTCTTTTCTTTATTTTCTGGTTCCATTTTTATTTTTTCAGTTGAGTTTTCTTGACCGTTAAAAACTAAAAACCACAAAGGATGCTTTTATTATTCTAATTTCCAATGAATTGGCTTCTGTTAAAAGGTTAAAAAGTCATTCATCGATAATATTCCTTTGGTTTTGGTGTTATAAATCCATTCTGCAACTGCCAAAGCTCCCTTAGCAAAGCCTTTTCTAGTATGTGCAATATGTGTCATGCTAATTTCATCAATAGATGACGTATAAGTAACCGTATGGGTTCCAGGCACAGATGCTTCTCGCTTAGAAATGATACCCACAACTGCATTGCTGTCAGATTTAGTATTCATCCAATTGTTCATTCCTCTTTCTTGCATAATTGGCTCAGCAATAGTTATAGCTGTTCCACTTGGGCTATCCTTTTTCTCGGTATGATGAATTTCTTCTATTTCTACTTTATAGGCTTGTTTGTTCATTATTTTGGCTGCAAACTCATTTATTTTAAAAAAGAGATTCACTCCAATACTATAATTTGAAGCATAAAAAAATGTGCCTTTATTTAAAGTACAGGCCTCTTTAACTTTACTCCAATTATCGAGCCAGCCCGTTGTACCGCAAACTACAGGTATGTGTTGGTTTAGGCAATACACAATATTATGTACAGCAATAGATGGATCACTAAACTCGATAACTACATCAGTATTGGCAGCATTTACCTTTTCCAGTTCCTTTTGATTCTCTTTACCAATTTTAAATGAAATTGAATGACCAGCGATTGCCCCTAGCTCTTCAATGGCAATGCCCATCTTTCCATATCCTATAAGCGCAATTCTCATTTTTTAAAATTTTACTGAAAAGGTTAAACCAGTACTAAGTTTTTGGTCATAAGTGGTTTGAATAGAGGGTGTTAGTTGAACCGATAGGTCTTTGTTTACGTCAAACTCAATTAAGTGCGCATCTACATGCGCATCCACAATACTGAGCATATAAAAGATTACCCCGAAAATAACCATCATATCTCTATTTCTTCGATATTGATCTCTCCCACTTTTTAGCGTGCTAGCTTCAAATTGTGTTTCATTTTTAAAACCTGGTTGATTACCATTTATTTCATAAATCAAGTTTCTTCTGTAAAATTGATATTGGTCGTTGTTCCAGTCAATCAAATAAGCAAAGCCAGCTATTCCTCCCCAAACCAGTGGAATCTTCCAATATTTTTTATTGTAAACTTGTCCTAGGCCAGGTACAGCCGCAGATAGCCATGCTGCTTTATTAGGATCATGGTTTTTAGCTACCATTTCAATGGTTTCAACCGCTTCTGGCTCCTTAAGTTCTCTAAAGCCAAGGATGCTATCTTGCTGGTAAATAGGGCTCGGAGGGAGTGTATCAACCTCTAACTCTTGTGCAAAGAGCGAAATACTAATGAGTAGCAATAAAAGTGCAAGAGGGTATCGTATCATAGACTAATGTCCAGTATTTCCAGTATTCTGTTTAAGTCCTGAGTTGAAACAAATGGAATTTTAATTTCTCCTTTATTCTTATTGTCTGCTTTTATCTGAATTTTTGACCCAAAATGAGATGACAATTCAGATTGAAGCTTTAGAATTTCAGGGCTATGCTTTGTTTCTTTTACTGTAGGTTTTTCTGAATCTGAAGAAGTCAATAACCGTACCATTTCTTCTGTTTTACGAACAGATAAACCTTGTTGAGTTATTTTTTTAAAAACTTCCAGAAGTACTTCTATATTTTCTATACCAATAAGTGCCCTTGCATGCCCCATTGATATGTCTCCTTCTTGAATGCTGGCTTGCACATCTGGAGGAAGCTTTAGTAGGCGCAAGTAATTGGTTACTGTACTTCTTTTCTTGCCAACACGGTCTCCTAATTCTTCTTGCTTTAATCCACATTCGGTAATTAACTGTTGGTAGCTCAGAGCAACTTCAATGGAGTTTAGATTCTCTCTTTGAATGTTTTCAATTAAAGCCATTTCCAGCATTTGCTGGTCGTTGGCATTTCGAATGTAAGCAGGAATAGTTTTTAGCCCTGCTAATTTAGAAGCCTGTAGCCTTCTTTCGCCCGAAATAAGTTGGTACGAATCGGTAGCTAATTTGCGAACTGTTATGGGCTGAATGATACCCTGTGTTTTAATCGAATCTTTTAGTTCATTCAGTGCTTCTTCATCAAAATGAGTTCGAGGTTGGTAGGGGTTTACTTCAATACTATCCAGCGAAATTTCATTAATGCTACCACTGGCACTAGTTGTAGCAGCCTTCCGAGGCATTTTGGCTTTATTTGCGGGTGAATCATTTAGCAGAGCCCCAAGACCTCTGCCTAGCGCATTTTTTCTTTTAGCACTCATCCTTCGTTGTTTTCAATAATTTCTTTAGCTAGGTTTAAGTAGCTAATGGCACCCTTACTATCAGCATCATGTTCTAAAGCCGGTACACCAAAACTTGGCGATTCTGATAATTTAATGTTTCTAGGTATGATGGTTTCAAAAACTATGTCTTGGAAATGAGTTCTAACTTCTTCTACCACTTGGTTGGATAATCGCAAACGAGTATCATACATCGTAAGTAAGATGCCTTCAATTTCCAATTCAGGATTCAATCTTGATTGTATGATTTTAATGGTGTTTAAAAGTTTGCCTAACCCTTCGAGTGCAAAATATTCGCATTGCACAGGAATTAATAAGGTGTCAGCAGCTGTCATCGCATTGATGGTAATTAACCCTAAGGAAGGTGAGCAATCGATAATGATATAATCATAATTTTCAACGATGGGAGCAAGCGCAACTTTCATCTTCTCCTCTCTATTTTCCAAATCAATCATCTCAATTTCAGCACCAACTAAATCTATGTTGGAAGGAATGAGGTGAAGATAATCTGTGTTTGTTTCCAATATTGCTTCTTCCACAGGTACTCCATCTACCATGCATTCGTAAATGCTGGCCTCAATCGATTTTGGGTCTATTCCTACACCCGAAGCACTGTTCGCTTGAGGGTCGGCATCCACAATTAATGTTTTGTATTCCAAAGCAGCTAAACTTGCAGCAAGGTTAATTGCTGTGGTAGTTTTGCCTACCCCTCCTTTTTGATTTGCTATTGCAATTACTTTTCCCATAAAAAACGTGTTGCCTAATCTGATTACTATAAAAAATCAATGCTAAATAGATGAATTAACATATCATTAATTTAGCACTGAAGCACTAGCAAAGATATGAGAATAATTCTTACAACAAATAACAATTTTCAAATAACAAATAACTATTAACGAATATCCAGTTCTACTTCTTTTTCTTCCCTTTTTTTGCTTCTTCACTGGCTTTCATTGCATCTTCTAGCTTGGCCATAAACTTAGATTTCTTCTTACCCCCTTTTTTACGATTTTCCTCAAGTACAGCTAATATTTTATCTTCATCAATATACCTTTTTATTAAGGCTTGCTGACCAAACGTGATAAGTGTTGATAAGAAATAATAATAACTTAATGCTGCAGGAAAATTATTAAGTACAAACATAAATATGACTGGCATCATATAGCTCATAGTCTTCATAGGGCCTTGTACCGTGCTCATTTGGTTATTGCTCCAGGTATAAAGTATGGTAGAAATCGTCATTAAAATTACAAACAAGCTTACATGGCTTCCATAAAATGGAATCTCAAAAGGCAGGGTCATTATCGAGTCGTAAGTAGATAAATCATCGGCCCATAAAAAGGGTTGCTGGCGCAATTCTATAGAGCTTGGGAAAAAGCTAAACATGGCATATAAAATAGGCATTTGAAGCAGCATTGGCATACAACCACTCAATGGGTTTACACCCACTTGCTGGTACAATTTCATCTGTTCTTGCTGAAATTTTTGCTGGTCACCGCCTAGTTTTTCTTTAATCTCGTCTAGCTCTGGTTTTAGCACCTTCATTTTAGCCATTGATAAGTAGGACTTATATGAAAGAGGAGATAAAGCTAATTTGATAATTAGTACAAGAATAAAAATGATTAGTCCATAGCTGGCAATGTAATTATCTAACCAGTTAAAAATTGGCACAACCACCCATTTGTTAATAAGGTTAATACCTGCAATACCTAGGTACACATTTTGTTGAAACCCATCCGTTACCTTTTTCATTATTTGGTAATTATTGGGTCCGTAATAATAGGAGAGCTCTAAGTTTTTATTTGTTAGTCCTGCAGAAGGAATTGTTAATGAGGCTGTTGCTGTTTTATCAACATTTGATTGGTTTATATCGGCTTCGGTAGTTAAAATTCCATTTGAAAATCCATTAGGCGCAATAACCGAAGCAGTAAAAAACTGCTGTTTAAACGCAATCCAATTCAGGTTTGCTACCGTTTCATTTTCAGTATCGGTACTTCTTTCACTCAATTCATCAAAAGTACCATCTTGCTGGTAGTAGGTAATGGTAGATTTAATCCGTGAAGTAGTTACATCTTTCTCCGTAGCCTTTAAATTACTTTTCCAATTAAGGGTTAAACCGTTAGTAAGAATGCCTTGCATACCACTGGTTTCTACTTTATAATTAATTTTAAACCCATTTGTTTTAGGAATAAAATAATGTTGCTTAATAGTGCCACCTGTTTCATTGGTTAATGTAAATGTTACCTGAATGGTATCATTAACCTCTTTTTGTTCTACAGTATAGAATAAATCATACAGGTTTACTTCTCTGCCATTTTGCCTAGCGATCAATTTTTGAACTCGGCTATTGGCATCTACTAAAATCAGCGGTTCTTTGGAGTAGGTTTTGTATTTTTTTAACTCAACTTCTTCAATTACACCCCCTTTGGTATTAAAAACCAATCTTACATCTTCGTTTTCAACGGTAATAAGCTGAGAAGTTCCATTTGCAGCGGCAGCTAAATTTCCATATTGCTGTTGGTTAAGTATCTGCTGAACAGAATCTGGCAGGGTAGGAGCTTCGTTTAGTTGTGCAGGCTGCTGTTCTGTAATTACTTGTTCTGTAGTTTGTACAGGTTGTTCAGCTAATTCTGGTGACCCACCAAAAAAATAAAAGTAAACCATTACCATAAGGCTTATCAGTAGTAAGCCAGTTGCTTGATTTTTATCCATTATTAATTTTACTTACTGTGTTTTAGATTTTTTATAGTCGATGGTAGCTTTTACAAACTGAACAAATAAAGGATGTGGGTTTTGTACCGTACTTTTTAGCTCTGGGTGGTATTGTGTGCCCACAAACCAAGGGTGTCCTTCTAATTCAACTATTTCCACCAAATTTGTATCAGGGTTAACTCCACTGGCTTTTAAACCAGCCTTTTCTATTTCTTTTAAATAGGCATTATTAAACTCATAACGATGCCTATGTCGTTCGTTAATTTGTTGTTTACCATAGGCCGCAAATGCCTTGCTTCCTTTTTTAAGAGTGCAAGGATAAGAACCTAGTCGCATTGTACCACCCATTTTTGTAATCTTTTTCTGTTCTTCCATAATGTCGATTACAGGGTGGGGTGTATTGTTATCCATTTCTGTAGAGGCTGCTTTTTTATGAGCAAGTACGTTTCTTGCAAACTCAGTAACGGCACATTGCATGCCTAAGCAAATACCAAAAAACGGAATTTTATGTTCTCTTACAAAGCGAATTGCCTCTATTTTTCCTTCAATGCCACGCTCTCCAAAGCCTGGTGCAACCAAAACACCATCAAGGTCTTTCAATAAATCACTTGTATTTTTTGAATTAATACTCTCGGAAGAAATCCACTTCAAGTGTACTTTACATTCGTTTTCAGCACCTGAGTGCACAAACGATTCTACAATGGATTTATACGCATCTTGTAGTTCTACATATTTACCAACAAGCCCAATTATAACATCTTCGGTGGGGTTTTTTAGTCTTCCTAAGAAATTTTTCCATTCGTCTAAGTTAGGTTCCGATTTGGGTAGCTTTAGCTTGGTTAACACACGCTCGGCCAATTTTTCCTTACGCATCAAAATTGGTACATCATAGATGGTTTCAGCATCCATGGCTTCAATTACATCGTTTAGTTGCACATTGCAGAATAGTGCAATTTTTTTACGGATGTCGGCAGGTAAATGTTTTTCAGTTCTACCAACTAAAATATCTGTTTGAATACCCGCTTCTTGCAATTGTTTTACCGAGTGCTGGGTGGGTTTTGTTTTAAGCTCTTTGGCTGCTGCCAAGTATGGAATTAAAGTTAGGTGCACAGATACAAAATCGTTAGGGCCGAGTTCTAATTTTGCTTGTCGTACGGCCTCTATAAAAGGTAATGATTCAATGTCACCAACGCACCCTCCAATTTCAGTAATTACAATATCGTATTTACCAGTTTTCCCTAATTTAAAGAAGTTGGCTTTTAGTTCATCTGTAATATGAGGGATTACTTGTACCGTTTTACCTAAGTAATCACCACGCCTTTCTTTCGTAATTACATTATTATAAATACGGCCTGTAGTTACGTTATTATTTTGTGAAGTAGGAATGTTTAAAAAACGCTCATAATGTCCTAAATCCAGGTCAGTTTCTGCTCCATCATCAGTTACGTAACACTCGCCATGCTCGTAAGGGTTTAGCGTGCCTGGATCAATATTAATATAAGGGTCAAACTTCTGAATAGTTACCGAAAATCCTCTTGTTTGTAAGAGTTTAGCAAGAGAAGCAGCAATAATGCCCTTGCCGAGCGAAGACGTAACACCACCGGTTACAAATATGTATTTAGCAGACTTTTTGGAGGCCATAAGAGGAATATTCTGATATTGTTTGTGTTTTATCAACTTATGGGGTGCAAAGGTATATATTTAGTTGGATTTTAGCTTAGGAATGTTAATTTTTACGAGCTGGAAAAACCATCGTTTTATAAAACTCTCAAACTTAGGTTACATGGGTAGGGAAAACTGTATATATCCGAGTAACGGCTTGATAAACTTTATAAACTAACTTAACCACATTGTCAATGCACCTAATGTCCTCCTCCAAACTAAAGGCGTTATTTCTTCTTCCGGTTTTATTAATTTTATTCTCCTTTGGTGAAGGTGATAAATCCATTCCAAGGTTTCCTTTGGCAGAGAATGCTATTGAGGAGAATGATTTTGTTTTTGAAGAAATTGTTGATAATTCAATTCTCAGCGATGCAGAAAACACATTTTATATAGATGGTAAAGTGGTGGATCCTAGTGTGGAGGTGAGGTGTGAGGATGAATCTTACTTCGCTTATGCCTGTGGAATTTTTGTTAATCCTCATACAAATAATTTTGGTGATTTATTTAATTGCTCCCCAAAAAATACAATATGGGAAGTTGGTTTTAGACCTAATACAGGAGTCATAGATCCTGATCCTACTACAGTTTATGAAATATTGTTTTATTGGGATTTTGATAATAATCCTGGTGTTTTTGATGTTGAGCCTGCGAGTTGGAATGCTGTATTCAATAGTTATTCTGCAATAGGAACACATTTATATGATAGAGGCGGTTCTACTTGTACTTATACTGCTCGTGCTCGTTTAAGGATTAATTTTACAGTTTGTGGAAGTGCTACAACTAATCAATACCAAGACATTGTTGTTTGGGATGATATTTCAAATACAAATACAGGTACTCATGATATTAATCATGATGTATCTTCAGCAGGTATTGAGCCAGGTGCACCCACAGAGACAGTCGATGTTTGTGCAGGAGATGATAACGCAGTTCGTTTAATTGATGCTAGCACATTTAACTGTACTCCCCCATTTGAAATAGTGGGTGCGAACCAAAATGATGAATCACGTTGGGTACAATGGGTATATGGTTCAGCAGGTACTACAGTGACAGACGATGTAATTATTAATGGTGTAACTTATACTAATGCCCAGTGGCCTATTTATGGTGTGCCAACGCAGCAGGTAGGCCCTCCAGGTGTTCTAGCTCCAAATGAAATAACAGATAATATCCAAATGCCAACCACTGCTACAATGGGGCAAATTTTTGAAGTTACTATTAGAAGTTGGAATACATGTAACCCATATTCAGATAATAATGATTTAAATCCTTCTGGTGGAGCTACATTTGTAATCAATAATCCTGTTGGTACATTGCAAGCAGCACAGCCTGCTTTGGCTGATGCTACTCCGATAGAGCGAATTTATGATATCAGAATTGCTCCAAAGCCACCTACTCCAACAGCAAATCCTAATACTGTTTGTAATGGAGGTGCTCTTCCTAATTTCCAAATTACGGCTGCAGGTAATGTTGCTGTAGAATGGTATGAAGATAACGGGGGGGTAATTGATTTTGGTAATTTGATTCCAAACTCAAATGGGGCTAACTCTTTACAATTACCAGCGGCAGATTTCAATCCTGGTAGTATTACCAACACTACAGCAGGAATCTATACAGTTTGGGGTAGATATTCTTCAAATACAGGCACCCAAAATTGTTGGAGTGACCCAGTAGCAACTACTTTAACTATAAGAGAAACGCTTAACCCGGCACCATCTATTACTTTCACAAATGATCCTAATGATGATGGGAATGTGGCAATCTACACGGTGTGTGAAGGAAGCACAGGGTGGACTTTTCAAGCGAGTGATCCCACGGGGACAACTCCTTTTGGAGGAGCTTGGGAATATTCCTGGAGTGTAGGAGCTGGTTTGTCAATAACAGCAACATCGCCAGATACCAGAACAATAACTGTATCGCATACAGCAGGTATTAGTTCGCAAACTACTTATTCAATTCAGGCAACAAAAATATATTCATCGGCTCCAACTTGCCCCGAAGCCCCTGCAAATTTTACCCTTACGGTAGATCCCGAATCTGAGGCAGGCACCATTTCAGTGGCAGGAGGAGTAACTGATATATGCCATAATACTGCTACAGGAATAATGACCCTTGCTTCGCATATAGGGGATGTAGCAGAATGGGAGAGGAGCATTGCCGGAGCCGCTTTTACTGGTTTGGGGGTAGCCGGAACAACTTTGGCAGCCCAAACACTAACAAATAATACAACAGCACCAATAACCTACAGGTACAGGGTAAGAGTTAAAAGTGGTGTGTGCCCTGAGGTTAATAATAACATATTTACATTTACTGTTTATCCTGATTTAGGTACACCTGCCATTTCTGTAGCACCTTCAAATACCATTTGCGAAGATGCCTCTGTTACATTAACAGCAACAAATCCTAATGCCGTTCCAGGTGTTACTTACTATTGGTTTGAAACTGGAGATTCAGGTACTGATGTAGGTACAGGAACTAACTCAATTACACTTAGTACACCTGCCGAATCAGGTAATTACAGAGTTAGGTTAATAGAACCGGGCAATAGTTGCGAAAGTGCAAATTCAGCTATTGAAACTATAGTTATTAACCCATTGCCAACCGCCACGGTAACAGGGGGCGGGTCAGTATGTTCAGGTAATCCAGCACCGGATATGGTGTGGACACTAACAGGCATCCAGCCCTATAATTTTACTATAACCAGGCCTGCAGGTGAAGGAGGGCCGTTGGCAATTGTAGGACATAACAGTAATACATACACTTATTCTGGAGCTCTTTCGGGAGGCAATTATGAAATGACTGCTTTGCAAGACAATAACACTTGTAATGGAGATTTTGCCGGAGGAGGGCTAGGGGGATCTGTCACAGTGGTAATTGGAGGAACAACTCCTGTTTTATCTAACTTTATTGTTGATGGAGCTACTTGTGAAAATAATGGTAACCCGACTGTTCCTATCTGGCATATTGATACTGATGTTGCAGGTGATTACGATATTATCTATACCATTGATGGTGTTACGCAGCCAACCGAAACATTTTTGGGAGTACCTGCAGGAGGCACCATGAGCCATCAGGTTACTTATGCTCAATTAGGAAACACAACAGGAACATATACCATTGCAATTACATCGGCTACTAATACTTCAACAGGCTGTTTAGCCACATTGCCTGGAAATACTGAAGATATAGTAATTAATCCGGATGCACCAGACCCCACAAACCCTGTAAATGCCATAGCATGTATATCAGATGCTACAGGAGCTACTCTAATGGTAGATGACCCAGGTGTTGGTTTTACGGTAGAATGGTATTCAAATGCAGGTTTAACCATACCAGCAGTTGGGACAACAGGAGGCAATAACGAAGAAGAATTTACACCAACCAGTACAGCTACTCAAATCTATTATGCACAGGTGGTGGTAGATGCAACGAACTGCTCTAGTGTAAATTCAGTTACAGTTAATCATACACAAGATCAAACCCCCACGGTTTCAAATGCAGGTGCAAATGATGCTACTTGTGCTGATACTTATACACTGGCTGCCAATCCAGTAAATGGAGGAACCAATGAAACTGGTTTATGGTCGGTTGGTGCGGCTGTTTACTTCGAGTCATTTCCATCATCAGACAATGGACTAGGAATTGAAGGGCCCAACCCACATGCTATAAGTTTTACACATCCAGGAAATAACTGGACAGTTACAGCAGACAATACAGGCCAGTTTACTGCTGCCAATGATTGGATTAAGGTTGACAATGGAAGAATGTCTGCACGAGATGTGAATAGTACCGAGGTGGTATGGGAGTCAGAAATAGTAAACCTTACAGGAAGCGTAGATATTTCTGCAGATATTGCAGAAACGGGTGCCCAGGCTGGAACTGATTATATACGTGTATTTTATAAAATAAATGGTGGAGCGGAAATTCAGTTTGGTGCCATAGTCGATGATGCAACAGATGGTGTTTCTCAAACAGTTACTGCTTTAGGTATAGGTGTGCCAGGCAATACACTACAAATTGTAATGAGGGCAAGAAATAATGGTAATACAGATGAACACTGGCTGGACAATGTAATAGTAATGCCAACAGGAGCTATTTCACCAGTGTTTAACGATGCCAGTAGCCCTACGGCAACAGTTTCGGGCTTACCAGTAGGAACAACAACACTTACCTGGACTATTTTAAGCGAGTATGAAGTATGTGCAACATCTACTTCTACCGTAGATATTACACGCCACCCGTTACCTGTAGCTAACAGTTTTACAGTTGATTTTTGTGAAGATGCCTACACCAGTGATAACTATGATGTAATAGTAGCTGATTTGACCACTTTTAAAACCAACACCATAGGTGGAGCCCCTCCTGCAGATAGAACGCTTCTTTATTATCCTAGTGCTGCTGATAGAACTGCTGGTACGAATGAGATAAGCGGAGGCTCAATGCCGTATAGTGTAAGCAATAACGATATAATATATGTACGTGTAACCAGTACCGATGTAACTCCAAACTGTACTAACGATTCTGAAATTACATTTAACATCATTACCCTGCCAGAAGCTGCTGACCAAGATGCAGGGAACAATGATGCAGAAACTGAATTCTGTGAAGAAACCGTAGGAAGTGCAGATAAAGATGACTTAGATTTAACAACTTTAGATGACAATGTAATAGGAGGTGCTGCTGCAATAGACAGAACTGTAGTGTGGTATTTAGATCCGGGGGGTGCAGTTAACAACCCCGGAGATTTAGTAACAACTGTACCCGATGCTACCGATGTTGACAATGTGGCCGATGGCACTTTATTTTATGCTTTAATTACTGATACTTCTACTTCTAGCAATTGCCAAAATGTAGCTCAGGTAGAAATTACGGTTCTACCACGGCCTTTGGATAACCCTATTCAGGCACCTGATCTGTCAACACCTGCTACAATTACATTGTGTAAATCTACGGCAAATCTCTTGTTTCAAGTTGATCCTGTTTTAAATGCAGGTTCAACCTATAGCTGGACTGTTCCTCAAGGCCCTGGTGAATTTGTGGTTGTAGGCCCTACTAATCTTCAGTTTGTAGTGATACAAGCAGACAATGTCATAGTAACTCCAGGACTGCCCATTACATTGGTTGAAACCCTACCCAATGGATGTATTGGCAATACCAATACAATGAATATTATTGTTGATGATGCACCAGCAAAACCTGTAATTGTTGGCCCTGCTGATGTATGCGATGGTGATAATGGAGTTGTATATAATATTTCTGCCCCAATTGTCGGCAATTCTTATAACTGGGACATTAATGGGTTAGGAACCATTGTTTTAGGCCAGGGAACAGATGAAATTACAGTTAATATTGGTAATACCAGCGATGTTATTACAGTAGTAGAATCAAGTCCGGCAGGCTGTACCAGCCCTCCTGCCGATCCATTTAATGTAACGGTTAATCCATTACCTAATATGACCTCCTCAAATGCAGAAACAATTTGCAGTGGAGTAGCGGTGAGCACTGCTTTAACTTTTACAAATAATATTGGTGGTGGAACCTATGCTTGGGAGGTGGTTTCCAAAGCAGGTTCAGTAGGTGGGGCTTTAGTTGGTAACACAGGAACAGGAGATATTAATCAAACACTTACAAATACTTCAGGAGCGGTAGGAGCGGTAATCTATGAAGTAACTCCGACAAGTGCAGCTCCGGGTTTATGTGATGGCCCAATACAATTAGTTACTATTACAGTAGAGCCTGTACCTATTATAAATGCTGGACAAATAAAAACAATTTGTAGTGATCAGCAAGTAGATTTAGAAGTACTTTTAACTCCAGGTAATAGTCCTGCAGGAACCGTTTTTAATTGGCCTGCACCGACTATGTCTGCCGGTGGCCCTCAAGGTAGTGTAGGTGTAAATGTGGCTGCTGACCCTGTCGGCACGCTACACCTTACTGATGTGTTGTCTAATACATCTAATTTGCCCATTACTGCAACCTATAGTATTACTGCCTCCGGGCCGGCACCTACTAATTGCACTACTACTCCTGTAGATGTAGTAATTACTATTAATCCCGAACCGCAAGGCTTTAATGCAGCTTTAACCACCTGTAGCGATATAGCTTTAAACTACGATTTACAAGCCAATGTAAACGACATAGGCAACGGAGGCAATAATTTAGCAGCAGACTTTAGCTGGCAGGCAGCAGTCAATGCCAATGTAACGGGCGAGAGCACTGCCCCTCAGGCAGGTGCGTTTATCACGGATGATTTAATAAATGTAACGAACGTAGATCAGACGGTGGTTTACACAGTAACACCCACTGGACAGGCTGGTGTAGGAAGCTGTGTAGGTAATAATTTTACAGTAACGGTAACGGTACAGCCCGAACCACAAGGTTTTGATCAGGCGATTCCCACCTGTAGCGATATAGCCTTAAACTACGATTTACAAGCCAATGTAAACGACACGGGCAACGGAGGCAATAATTTAGCCTCAGACTTTAGCTGGATAGCTATAGCTAATGCGAGTGTAACAGGAGAGAGTACGACCGCTCAAAACACGGCTTTTATCACGGATAATTTAATAAATGTAACAAACACAGATCAAACGGTGATTTACACGGTAACGCCCACCGGCCAAGCTGGAGTAGGAGCTTGCTTGGGCAACGACTTTACAATAACGGTAACAGTACAGCCCGAACCACAAGGCTTTAATGCAGCCTTAACCACCTGTAGCGATATAGCCTTAAACTACGATTTACAGGCCAATGTGAACGACACGGGCAACGGAGGCAATAATCTGGCAGCAGACTTTAGCTGGATAGCCGCAGCCAATGCAGATGTAACAGGAGAGAGTACGACTGCCCAAAACACGGCCTTTATCACGGATGATTTGATAAATGTAACGAACGTAGATCAAACGGTGGTTTACACAGTAACACCCACCGGGCAGGCTGGTGTAGGAAGTTGCTTGGGTAATGATTTTACAATAACGGTAACGGTACAGCCCGAACCACAAGGCTTTAATGCAGCTTTAACCACCTGTAGCGATATAGCCTTAAACTACGATTTACAGGCCAATGTGAACGACACGGGCAACGGAGGCAATAATCTGGCAGCAGACTTTAGCTGGATAGCCGCAG
>JAMOMJ010000021.1 GCA_027067135.1 Cyclobacteriaceae bacterium | reverse complement strand
GTGCAAATAATATATTGCCATAACTTACCTTTACAGAATGCTCAATTTTTTAATTAAAAACGCCCTTATTTATGATGGGTTAGGTGGAGAACCTTTCAAAGGTGCCATTGGTATTAAGGATGATGTGATCGATTCAATTATTAAGAATGGAGATTCATTACCAATGGCAGAAAAAATCATTGATGCCAAAGACTTAATTCTAACTCCAGGCTTTATCGATACCCACGCTTCCACAGGCTTTGGCTTTTTCTTTCCACATGCTGCAGACCACAAATTATACCAAGGCATAACCACCGAAATATTTGGCAATTGTGGAACATCTCCGGCTCCCATTGATATGCATTTAATCCCTATAATGGAAAAGCTAGCAGCTGATCTAGACTTTAGTTTCAATTGGAGAACCTTAGGCGAGTATTTTGAAATATTGGAGAAAACAGGTGTTCAATTTAATGTGGCTACCCTTACAGGGCATTCCACTTTGCGAAGTGGTGTATTAAAAAAATGGACTTCTTCCTCCCAAGAGGAACAAAGTCAAATGCAGCAATTGATGGAAGAATCGATGAAAGATGGTTCGCTTGGCCTCTCCACAGGGCTTATTTATGCTCCAGGTTGCTTTGCAGAAACGGATGAAATTATTGAACTAGCAAAAATTGCTAAAGCAGGCGGAGGTATTTATGCCTCACATATACGAGATGAACGAGATAAATTAGAAGAGGCAATAGAAGAAACCTTAACTATTGGCCACGAAGCTAAAATTGATGTGCTCGTAAGTCATTTAAAAGCAGCAGAAAAGCGAAACTTTGGAAAAATAACTAAAGTGCTTAAACGCTTAGAAGAATATAATGCGTCTCATACCCAACAAGCCAAAATAGATGTGTATCCTTACACAGCAGTATCCACCAAACTAAGGGCTTTTATTCCAAAGAAATTTTTAGAAGGAGGATTGTCTGAAGTAAAGGAGCGATTGAATAATGAGGCTGTGGTGGATGAGATTGCAGATTATATTATAGATCGAGATTATGATTTAAGCCAAATGCTTATTATCTCTAACGAATACCCTGAGTGGGAAGGGAAGAATGTGCAAGCGATTGCAGATGAGTTTGAGTGGAGCTTAGCTCAAACAATGTGCGAGATATTGAAGCGAGATACCGAAATGTGGATTGTGTATCATTGCATAGATCAGGCGGATATTGATATAGCTATTACCTGGCCAAATGCTATGATCTGCACTGATTCTTGGAGCCATCCAATTAATGCACCTAAGCGAATTGGCGTTCCACACCCAAGGTCGTATGGAGCGTTTACAGAGTTTTTGAAACGATACGTTTTTGAAACTAAAATGCTCAGTTTTGAAGAAGCCATACGAAAAATTACTTCAATGCCAGCCGAATATTTTAACTTAAAAGGGAGAGGACGAATTGAGGTTGGTTACAAAGCAGATTTAGTACTATTCAAACAAGACGAAATAAACCCAAGAGCTACTTATTCCAAACCTTGTCAACTTTCAACAGGAGTGGAGCACCTTTGGGTAAACGGGGTGCATTTAATTGAAAATAAGGCAATTAATAAATCAAAACCGGGTGCTGTTATTCGAAGTAGGGTATGATTTTTCGTCATTATCGAGCGCCCGCCTCCCGAAGTTGTACCTGCCCTCCAGCACGGCTACGGGAGGCGGGCGGAGGGCAGGTAAGGCTCGATAATCTCTTGCGCTTACCAGCGCAAATAATAATAAATTCTTGATATTAAATTTAGAGAATAACGTTAAGAGTGAAAAGTTTTTTAAAAGGGTTATAAATGCAAAATAGTAAGATTAGAAAAGGTACTTTAAACGATTGCGAAGTCATTACTTCCATAAATAACGAACATATTTTGGCAGGAGGTAGTTCTATGGTTACCTCTACACGGTCGGTAGAGTATTTTGAGCAAATGATGACCAATTTCAATGATCGGGAACTGATTGAATGTTTAGAAATTGATGGAAAAGTGGTCGGATTTGGGTTAATTAAAAGGTATAGTGATCGGGAAGGCTATAAAACAACCTGTGAAACAGCAATCTATTTGCGACCGAATAAAATGCGAATGGGTTTAGGAACAAAAATGAAACGATCTCTTATTGAAAGATGTAAAGAACTTGGCTACCATCATTTAGTAGCCAAAATATTTTCTAATAATACGGCAAGTATTGAGTACAACCGTAAACTGGGGTATGAGCTAGTAGGTGTACAAAAGGAAGTTGGAAAAATTAACGATAAATGGGTAGATGTTACCATTATGCAACTAATTTTGTAATTTCATTTTTTAATCTTTCATTATGGAAAAGCTAACCTCAGGATTACAACGATTAGTAGATTTAATTGAAAAGGATCAAGCCCATCTAACGGTTCAAAAAGCAGCTAAACTTGTGGAGCAAGCGAATATCTCAGAAGATGATTTACAGCCATGGGCAGACTATGACCACCCTGTAAAAGATGGATATGGAAGAAGATTAGCCTACCATACCGATAAATTTGAGGTAATGATAATGACTTGGAATCCGGGTGATTTTTCGAGTGTTCATAACCATGGTTATACACAGTGGGGAGCTGTACAAGTATTTGGAGAAGTGATGCATCAGGTGTATTCCAATATGGGAGAAAAGTTTAGATTGAGTAAAAAAAAGATTTTGCGGTATGGCAGCATTGCCAAGGTAAATAATGCACTCATTCACCAAATGGGCAATGTAACAACTCAACCCTACTTAACTTTACATATGTACGGAGCCAATGAACCTCACCAAACCGTAACAGCCGACATGAAAATTTACGAACTCGAAACGGGCTGTATAAGAAAAACACAGGGAGGTGCGTTTTTTAATCTTACCGATGAAGAAGCTCCAGTTACAGACCAAATGAAGCCGATTGACAGAGAAACGTTCGTGAACCAAGCGGCTATTTTAGTGCAATATTATTGCCGCTATACACCCGATGAAATACGAGAACGCAGACTTCCTCTTTTGCGCAAATTAGAAAATATGGTATGTGATAAGGTAGGAACCTGAGTTTAAATTTCCTTTTCAAGTTTCTTCAAAATAGTATTCCCTCTACTTCTAAGCCCTGCAGAGCCATAAATTATTATTTCTTCAATAAGGCCTTTTAATTCTGGCTTTATTTCTGGTATATATTGCGAAATATTATAGGCTACTGTCATAGAAAATGCTCTGATTGCAATGGCTTCATTATTTGATTCTAAATATTCAAAGCATTTTTCCAGCACTTCTCCCCAAAGTGACTCCGGAATGTCAACTAACTGAAGTATCCGCAGGGTATTTCGCTTGGTAGCATCATCATTAGTTACATACAGGTTTTTAACTAATTTATCGATGTATGGAATGATGAGTGCAGTGTTTTTATCTACACAATGGCTCATTACCCAAGCCGATCTTTGTGATAAACGGTTGTCGTTAGAAAAGAACAAGTTCATCAAATTAGCAAATCGTACCTTATCTTTGCCAATGTAATCTACAATAATAGATACCTGCTCTTTGTAAAGAGTGTTTTTTATATAATCTTCTAAGTCCACCCTTAAAGAAATAAAAAAAGCACCATTTCAACAAGTTTATGTTGAAATGGTGCTTTTTAATTTGTAATTATTCCTGCGAAGGTAGAAAAATGTTCTACCTCAATGTGAATAACTATGCTTGCAAAAGTATTTATGCCTCTACGGCTACTTCAGCCTTATCTAAATTTGTAATAACGTTAAATGTAGGAGGTCTAATAAATGCTGTTTACTGGGCATTGGCTCATCATATTTATTATTTTGATTCAGATTTGGTTTCTAACTGAAATTGCGTTTTTTTTGGCTAAAATTGGACTATTAATTTTTCTATTTTAACAAAAAATAATACAAACTAGTAATTATGAAAAACAAAATATTATTTCTACTTATTGTTATTTCTCAATTTTCGTATGGGCAAAAAGTGAAACCAGTAAAAGAGTTTTCAGGTTGGTCAATTCAAACAGTACCCAAGGTGGATCTTGGGTCAGATGTTAAAATTAATTCTGCAACGATCAATTCACCAATGAGCCCATTGTCTTATGATGATTTATTGAAATTTAAATCGAAAACTATTGGTAATAATGCTGAGAAAAAGGAAAAATACTTAAAAAAAGCAGGAGAGGATACCCTTGCAGTTTGGGCTGAGAAATATCTTGTTTTAGATCGAGAACCGTTTCGAAGAAAGGGTAAAGATCAATACGCTGATATTTTGACCACATTTACTACAAGTGAATTCAGTGTTGAGAATATAAATTTTGATCTGGACTACTCAAATCCAGAAAGTGTAGTATGTATATTAAATACCACTGGAACTTTAATTGTTACTACAAATCAAGGAGATGTATTATTAGATACGCCCATAAAATATATTAATAGGTTTCAAAACGCTAATTCAAATGAACTAAAACTAAAGGATTTAGGCTCAAAGTATTTTTCTGAAAAAAAGAGCGTTGAAAAGAAACGGGAGATGCTCGAAAATAAAATGAGCAGAATTGAAGGAATAGTTCTTGAAGATTTGGTAT
>JAMOMJ010000020.1 GCA_027067135.1 Cyclobacteriaceae bacterium | reverse complement strand
ATGAAAAGAAAAATTACACACAGAAGAGTATTATTTGGTGCTCTATTTTTTGCACTACTATTAGCCAATGGTTGTAAAAAAAAGACCGTAGAACCCGATGCCCGTACAGTTCAACTCGAAAAATTAACCTCAACTTGGAAAGTGAAAACCGTAGATAATGACGGTGCAGATGTAACGAGCCAATACACTGGCTTTACGCTTATAATTGACCAATTAACCTATAGCACGCAGAATGGAGGCAACCCTTGGCCAGCTTCTGGCACCTACGATTTTAAGGGTAGCGACCTAACCAAGCTTGTACGCAGCGATAATGTAGAAGTAAGTATTGATGAAATAACGGATAAAACACTCGTACTCACTTTTAATTATAACACTGTAAATGGTGGCCGTGTAAACGGAATAACAGGCGACTTTACTTTTTCACTTACTAAATAAAACACGTCATTCCTCCGATAGCTATCGGAGGAATCTGTACTAATTAAATAACTAGATTATGAACATATATAAATACACACTCATTGCCTTAATTTGGGCATTTTCTTTAGCTGTAAATGCACAAACCGTTGTTTATGTAGATGGCGCAGCCACAGGAGCTAATAATGGCACTAGTTGGGTAAATGCCTTTAAAGAACTACAGCCAGCTATTGATGCAGCTTTTATTGCAACCAATGGAGAGGTTTGGATAAAAGCAGGCACATACCATACAACTACTGGAACTGACAGAACAGTCCGATTTATTTTAAAAGATGGGGTTTCCCTTTATGGTGGATTTGATGGTTCTGAAACAACCCGAATTCAGCGCGATTGGGTAAGCAACTTAACCGTTTTATCTGGTGATATTGGAGTAGCAAATGATAATTCAGATAATACCAATAATTTGCTCACCGTACAATCAACTTCATTAAATAATACAATAGATGGGTTAACTTTTAGAGAGAATAAAAATGATGTGTTAAACCAACCTATTTCAACCGTTAATGTACTTTCTGGAAAAATAACAATTAATAATTGTACGTTCTTTAACAACGTTGGAGTATTTGGCTCTGTAATTGCATCTTTACATTCAGAACTAAAACTTTACAACAGTACATTTTATAATAATAAAAATTCTGTTACTGGTTTATTACGAGCAGACGGAACAGGGAATGCTGAAATTGTGAATTGCATTTTTTATAATAACAGCTCAACAAATTCAGGGCCAGGTGTAACTGGTGGTATTTTTGGGTCTGTTCCACTTATCCTTATAAATAACACTTTTTACAATAATTTCTCTAATGGTGGTGGCCCTGGAGCTTTGCAGTGGAGTGGGTCGAGTCAAGTTCTAATTTATAATAATATATTTTGGGGAAACAGCAATTCTCAAATTGCAATAACGGTCTCAACAACTGCATCTAATAATATTATAGATGGTTTTCCTTTGACAAATAATTTTACATTTGATCCACAATTTGTGGATACGGCCAATGGTGATTTTACGCTAAAACCTTGTTCTTCAGCTATCAACTCTGGAAATAATTCGTTTTTACCAATTGGTGTAACAGAGGATATTATAACTAAACCTAGAATAGCTAATGGAACCGTAGATGTAGGTGCCTATGAATATCAAAGCTTGCCTATGTCTTTTTCTGCCATAGAGCTAGGCCATGTAAGTTGCAATGGAGGTACTAATGGGCAAATATCAGTAAATGTTGGAGGAGGGGCATCTCCCTTTACCTATAATGTAGATGGGGGAAGTTTTGGTACAAATTCTATACTTACAGGCTTAGCAGCAGGCAGCCATACCGTAATTGCCAAAGATGCTTTTGGTTGCGAAATTTCAACTACACAAACCATAACTGAACCAGCTACCCTAACTATTGCAGTAATAAGTACCAATGTTACGTGTAACTCCAATGAAGATGGTATAGCAAGTATTACCGTAGGAGGTGGATCTACGCCTTATAAAATATACATAGATGGACTATTTATTGAGAATTTACCTGGCAACACATTCCTTGATGATGAACTTGCCCCAGGAACTTACACTTTCGGCATTGTAGATGCCAATGGGTGTGTAATGGCAGCAAGCCCAATTACAATTACGCAACCACCTGTGCTTACCGCAACATTAACAAAAAGTAACGATATTACCTGCAATGGAGCTGATGATGGAAGTGTTTCTGTTACTGCAACAGGCGGCACAGCACCTTATCAATATAGCATAGATGGTACTAATTTTCAATCTGTAAATACGTTTGAAAACCTTGCACCTGCAGCCTATACCGTAGAAGTGCGAGATGCCAACTATGGGTCGCCTAATATTGGATGTAACGTTACCTCAAACTCTATTACCATAATAGAACCAACTGCAATAGGCACTAGCATTGCTACTACCGATTTAATTTGTGCAGGTTCGCAATTAGGGGAAATTGTAGTAACTGCAACTGGCGGTACAACCCCTTTGGAGTACTCCATTGATGGTACTACTTTTCAATCATCTTCTACCTTTAGTGCCTTAAATGGAGGAAATTATACAGTAACAACTAAAGATGCGAATGGATGTATTATTACCAATAATGTTGCCCTTACAGAGCCAACGGCTTTAAACCTTACAAGTACAGTAGTAAATATTTCTTGCAATGGGTTAACTGATGGTAGTATAAATAGTGCAGTTACAGGAGGTACTTCACCTTATCAATATAGCATAGATGGTACTAATTTTAGCAGCACTGGTAGTTTTAGCGCATTAGCTTCAGGCAGTTATACCATTACCATAAAAGATGCAAATAGCTGCACAATTACCGAAAGTATTACACTTAATGAACCACTGGAACTAACAGCAGTTAATGCTGTACAAAATATAAGTTGCAATGGCTTAACAGATGGTTCAGTAACAGCAACGGCATCAGGAGGTACATCTCCTTATGAGTATAGCATAGATGACACCAATTTTAGTAGCACAGCAGAATTTTTGAACCTTTCAAGTGGTAGTTACACCATTTCTGTTAAAGATGCCAATAATTGCTCTGTTAGTAAAGACTTTGAAATAACAGAACCAGCGGTTCTTAGTACATCACTTTCTGCTACTGACTTAACGTGTAATGCCGACCAAACTGGGGAAATTACAGTGAGTGCTAGCGGAGGTTCAACTCCTTTTACATACAGTATTGATGGTACTAATTTTCAGTCTGCAGCAACCTTTAGCTCCTTAACGGCTGGTAGTTATACCATTACAACAAAAGATGCGAATGGATGTACATCCACAGAAAATATTACACTAAGTGAACCTATAATATTAAGTGCAACAATGGCAGTTGAAAACATTACTTGTAATGGGCTAACCAATGGCTCTGTACAAATAACAGCTGCGGGTGGCACAACGCCTTATGAGTATAGTATAGATGGTACTAACTTTAGCAGTACTAATAGTTTTGCCAATTTAGACACAGGTAATTTTTCATTAACCATTAGAGATGCCAATGGCTGTGAGTTTACAGATGATATTACCATTACTACACCTAGCGAGTTAGTAGTAACTGGCCAAACAAATGCGATACTTTGTAATGGAGATGCAAATGGATCAATAACCTTGACAGGCAATGGCGGCACTTCTCCATACGAATACAGCATAGATGGCACTAATTTTCAAACTGAAAATGCATTTGCAAGTCTCACAGCAGGGGATTTTACCTTAACTATTTTAGACAGTAAAGGCTGTACAAGCAGCACCAATGTAACTATTACGCAGCCTGATGAATTAACATTAGCTGCTTCGTTTGATGGGGCAAGTGTTTCGCTAACAGCTACAGGTGGCACATCTCCTTATAGCTATAGTGTTGACGGTACCACTTTTCAAACAAGCAGCACGTTTGTGTTAGGTAATGGGCAATACACCTTTACGGTAAAAGATAGTAATGATTGTGAGGCAACCACCACGCAATCGTTGGTAATAACCGCTTTAGATGATGAGTTTAACAAAGAACAAGTAAGTATTTACCCTAACCCTGTAGTATCTAAATTGTACGTGCAAGGAGTAACGGCAAACGATGAAATTCGCATCTTTAACCAAGCGGGTAAGCTAGTGGTATCTCAAAGCACTTTTAGCAAAGAAACAAATTTAGATGTTGGCAATTTAGATCAAGGAATTTATTTGCTGGTTGTTGTTGATAGTAATGGGGGTGTGAGGAAATTTAAATTTATTAAGAAATAAAATATTAAACCTTGGTTAAGTTAGGCTTTAACTCCACTTAGTTTCTTTTTAAGAACTAAGTGGGTTAAAGTATTTACCAATAAAATTAGGCTAAATAAACAATGGAAGAAGTAACTCAAAAAGAAATAGGTTTACTAAAGCAAAAATTCTTTGAATTTGAAAGAATGGGCTTAGTACCTTATGAAAAATATTTAGAAGCAGAACTCGTGTTTGTTTCTAAATCTGAAATTAGAAAATACTATAAAAATTATATTATCAGTCAGCTTGAAATGACGGGCAAAAAAATAGAAAAGCTAACTAGGGCTTGCTGAAAAAGTCCCAAGTGCGTTAGATACGAACAGGCAAAGCGAAGATGTATAAGAATACTTCGAGCTG
>JAMOMJ010000019.1 GCA_027067135.1 Cyclobacteriaceae bacterium | reverse complement strand
CAACACTTCAACAGCTTTCTTCAATTGCTCATCTTTTCCTTGCGCTTTGCTGTTAGGAGTATTTGACAATATCACATCAGGCACAGCAGGTATATTTTCCATGCTTTTACCTGTTTCATATACATACCAGGCTCTAAAGGGCATACGTACATAAGAACCATCAATAAGGCCTTGCCCTCCAGTGGAAATTACTGCCCCAAAGGTGGGTGCGCCAACCAACGTACCGATATCTAATTGTTTATAGGCGTGTGAAAATATCTCCGCATTGGAATAACTACTTTCGTTACATAAGGCCACAGATGGTTTTAACCAACTTGCCAAAGGCAATCGCTCACTAAATGGATAGTAAGATTTAAACTTAGTGTTTTCTGTGGCTAAGTTTTTAGCTGCTCCACGAGGCACCGTGTAAGCATGTTGTTTCACATTAAGCACTGCCATTAAGTGATCGGTAGTCCAACCTCCCCCATTATAGCGCACATCAATAACAATACCTTCTTTGCCATTCCCAGCAGCCATTAGCTCGCGTTCAAATTCTTCAAAACTTGTCCAATTCATTCCTCTGATATGCAGATAACCTAGTTTACCCCCAGAATAAGTATTGGTAAGTTTTCTGCGTTCACCAACCCATTCTTTGTATAATAAGGTAGAAATACTGCTTGTTGGCCGAATGATAACTTCTCTAGAACCACCTCTAGCCGACTTCACTTCCAATATTGTTTTTTCATTAGCAGTTGATAAAAATGGGTCATAAAAGTTTTTAGTTGCTGAGACCTCAACTCCATTCACAGACAAAATAATATCTCCAACACTCAGTTTGCTTGCCTTTCTATTGGCAGGGCCATCAGGCACTACACGTGTTACTTTTACACCTGTTTTTAAAGGGCTAATATCAATACCTAAAAGACCTGTTCTTTCTTTTTGAGTTTCCACTCCATCAGAACCACGCAAGCCCATGTGGCTTGCATTTAGCTGACCTAGCATTAGATTAAACACATAGTGAAAATCTTTTTGAGTAGGAGCCGAAACCGCCCACGACTTATACTGTTTTTTAAGTGCATCCCAGTCTTGCCCATGAAAATCAGGATCGTAAAACCCTGCTGCTAACGAGCGCCAAGCCTCTTCAAATATTTGAGCTCGTTCTTCTGAGTGATTAATGTCCATTTTAGCAGAGAATGGTCGGCTTTCTACTTTCGATTTAGAGGCATCAGTAACTGCTAGTTTCCCTCCTTTTTTAACGAAGTAGATTTTTTTGCCTTTAGAGCCCAACGTAACTCCATAAGGGTTTACACCTCCTTTAGTAAGGCTTTCTTGCTTTTTGCCATTCCATTCTATTTTTTGAAGGTCTTTTTTACCTGTTCCGTTATCGGCAGTAAAATATAAATGTTCCCCATCGTTTGAGATAGCCAAACCACCTTCATCTCCCGGTAAGGAAGTAACTTGGGTTACTCTATTATAAATATTGTTGAAATCAATTTGGATAGGCGCAACTTCATCCTCTTTTTTGTCTTTGTCCTTTTTATCTTCAGTTACTTCTAAATCTTCCTCCCAATCCTGCTTGGTTTTATCCCAGTCCTCTTTTTTTAGCCAAACAAACCACACATCGCTTTCTCCATTATTTCGTCTCGATAAAAAGGCCAGTTTTGAGCCATCTTTACTCCATTTAGGGCTTATATCGCCTTTGGGGTGCATGCTAATATTTACAGGTTTACGGCTATTATCAGCTTTATGGATGTAAATCTCTTTATTAAAATTAAGGTCATCTAAGGAATACGCCAACCATTTAGAATCTGGGCTCCAACTCACCCCTGAAGGAGTTGCCCAACTATTCAACAAAGTAGTGTTCACAATAAACTTATTCTTACTACTTAATGAGCCAACTTTTAATCCTCCACGACCTGTTCTATAAGCAATACTTTTGCCATTAGGCGACACCACCAAATTAGATTCATCCTCAGGAGTGTCCGTCAATTGTGTTGCTGTACGTTTTAAGGTTAAGAACAAATCAGTTTGGCTGTTATCAGAAGATTTAACCATAAACATATCATAATTGCCTCCTTTATCCGATACATATAATAAGGTGGTATCATTTAACCAAGCCACATCTTTTTCTCTTGAAGGAGAGTTGGTAATTTGCACGGTTCTTGATTTTTCTTTGTCGTTTTGAGTGATAAAAACTTCTCCACGAACTATTAGTGCTATGTTTTTACCATTAGGAGAAACAGCATAATCGCTTAGTTTAGAAGTGTATGTCTTATGCTCAATGGGATCAAATCGGTAATCGCTTCCAATGTTAATATCAAGTTTTTTAGGTGTGCCTCCCGAAGAAGGCATCGTATAAATGGAGTTGTATTGCTCCATCGCTAATTGAGAACCATCTCCGCTAATGGTTAAGTACATAACACCATAATCTTTAAAATTGGTTAAGCCTTCGGCTACGCCATTGGGTTTTCCATCTGTAGTAAGAGGTTGCTTATACACATTATACTTGCCTCCTCTCGCGCTTATAAAATAGAGTGTTTCGTCATTACCCCATACAGGGTTAAAGTCTTGGCCATCAAAAGTAGTAATTTGATTATAGCCCCCAGATTTAGAATCATAGACCATAATATCTCTGTTGGCAGAGCCTTTGTAAGCTTCTCGTGCAATGCGGCAAGAACCTTTTACATAGGCTATAAATCTACCATTGGGCGATTGTACAGGGCTGGAGCCAAAGGCATCCAATAAACGAGTTGGGGTTCCTCCTTTAGCTGAAATAGAGGCTGATTCTGGCGTCCATTCTACTTGCCTAAAATCTCTTCGGGTTTCAAAAAGCAGATTATTATCTTTTGTCCAATCACTAAGTACATCACCAGAAGATCGATAGGTAATGCGAGTTGGATTGCTACCTTCTGCCTTGATAATAAAAAGATCATCATTGCCCCAACGATTGCTACTAAAGGCTATTTGAGTGCCATCAGTACTCCACTTTGGCAAATAATCATTGGCTTGATGAATGGTTAACCTTTTGGTTTGGCCTGTCGCCAAATTCATTGTCCAAATATCTCCTTGAAAGGAGAACGCTAGTTGACTCCCATCTTGGTTTAAATCGGGATAGCGAGCAAAGGTTGATTGTTGGGCATTAGCAGGAAGGCTAAAGCTCAAGGCTAAAAATAGGAAGAGTGAAATTCGATTCATGTTTTAGTTATTATTTATAAAGTGAAAATAAAACAAAATATCATTAGAAAAAGATGGTTCTGAATAATTTATACCAATGGTTAATCGTTAACGGGGTTACCATCTTTATTAACTCTACATATAGACTACAAAAAACAATCGAATAAAAATTATGAATAGATCAAAAGTTACAATTCTGATAGTTGCACTATTTGCATTTGCATGTTCAGAACCAAACGAAACAAATTTGCAAGAGTTTACAAATGAAACATTTGCAGACTTGGATATTTCTACCATACAAAGTTGGAAACCCCTTATGAAAGTGTGTTTGGTAGTGCCACTGGTGGAAGGTCTTCTGGTGAAATTGTAAATTTATCGGATATTTCAGCAAAACTCAGTGAAGTTTTTCCAGATGCAGAAATACTAGAGGTGAAAGTTGATATAGAAAGAGGATTAGAAATTTGGGAAATCAAATTGAAGATGCCTGGAGGAGGAATCCTAAAAGTAGGTGTACTTAAAGAGCTTGGCGAAATAATTAAAATGAAAGGAAAATCCGACCCATATACGTATGAAGTGGATCCTGGCGGAAGCTTTATTGCATTCTCTGAAGCAAAAGATGTTGCGCTAAATGTCGCAAATGGAGAAATTTCTGAATGGTCGTTAGAGCTTGAAGAAAACAACGAATGGGAATATGAATTCCATATTGTTGGCTCTGAAAACAGGTATGAAGTTGAAATCAAAGGATTTAAAGCTGATGTAATTTTGGTGAAAGAAAAACAAGACGACCAAGATGAAGATAATGACGGAGAAGATGAAGGTGAAAACGAAGGAGAAGAGCATGATGACGAGAGCGATGGTGAAAGTATGATGGCTCCTGATGAAGTTGTTAATCTTGTAAAATCTCATTTCGGAGGAAACGTAATCGAAAGTGAAAAACATAGCAGCGACCGAGGAACAAGTTGGAAATTATATCTTGAAAATGAGCAAGGAGCCATTGTTAAATTTAAAGTAATTGAATCTACATTGGAAATTAGCCAAGTGAGTGGAGAGGTAGGGCCTTTTGACTATAATATAGAAATTAGCAATAACCTTATTTCTCTCAATGCAGCCATTGATAAAGTTTTTTTAGCAATTGAAGGCAGGCTTACTCAATGGGAACTAGAAGTTGATGATGATGGAAATACAGGAAACTGGGAATATGAGTTTGAAGTAACAAATTCAACCTTGCGTTATGAGATAAAGATGAACGCTGAAACTGGTGAAATTACTAAAATAGAAGAAGAGGATTAATCAAGTAAACACAACAAGTCGATAACTATCCTCGCCTCCAAAAGGGTTATATTGTATGTGAGCTATTTCCATTGGCTGGCAGCCTAAACGCTCTTTTTCCCAGTCTGACTCAGCAATTACCCCTATTTGTTGTTCCATACTTGCGCAGCGAGTTGCCC
>JAMOMJ010000018.1 GCA_027067135.1 Cyclobacteriaceae bacterium | reverse complement strand
GGCTTGCTGAAAAAGTCCCAGGTGCGTTAGATACGAACAGGCAAAGCGAAGATGTATAAGAATACTTCGAGCTGAAGCCTGTGAAGTAGATGACGTGCCTGAGGCTAACTTAAAAATTCTATACTGGTTTTTTTTAAGTGCACGGATTTTAGCATTTTTTTATTAAACCCCTTGCACTTCAAACCTAAAAAAACAGATTTAATTGTTTAATATTCAATTTGTTAAGTGTTTTTCAGCAAGCCCTAAATAGCAGTACAAAAGGTGTTTTTATGGCTATAGTATTATCAATTTCGCTTATATGCAGTTATATTTGTGATATTCTTCAAAAAAGAAAGTGAAAAAACACAAAAGTATAATACTTATTTTATCCCTTAAGTTAAGTCTGCATGAAGCTTTCTAGCAAGGTAGTTATTGGTATTTTTATTATCATTTTTGTACTAGCAGGCTATCAATTTTGGGTTGACCAAAATAAGCTTCAAGCTAACCTAAAAAAAATTACACAAGAAGAAGAAATTGTGAAGGTGCATGAGCCTGTTATCTTTTATGGGATAAACATCGATTCACTTGAGGTTGTTCGTGAAAAGATTAAAAGCCGACAGCGCCTTTCTGATATCCTAACTCCCTATAACGTAAGTAAAGAGGATATTTATAGTCTTTCTCTTAGTTCGAAAGGAATATTTGATTTACGAAAATTGAGAGTTAATAAGCCTTATGACCTTCTTATTAAAGAAGATAGCCTTCCTCAAGCAAAGGCTATGGTGTATTACCATAACGATATCGATTATGTAATTTTCCATATAGACGATAGCGTTTTTGTGGAAAAAGGAGCTAAAGAGATTGAAGTAAAAGAACAATCTACATCGGGTGTTATAAATAGTTCTTTGTCTGCCACTATTAGCGATATGGGTTTATCACCTATGCTTACAAATGAACTAGCCGATGTTTTTGCCTGGCAAATAGATTTCTTCCGACTCTATCCTGGAGATAGATTCAAGGTGATTTACGAAGAACAATTAGTAGAAGGGAAATCCATTGGTATTAGTGCTATAAAAGCAGCTGTTTTTGAGCATAATGGGTATGAGAGCTATGCCTATTTTTACGATCAAGGTACGAGTGTTGATTATTTTGATGAAAAAGGCAAAAGCTTACGAAAAGCATTTTTGAAATACCCAGTTCAATTTAGTCGAATTAGCTCTCGATATTCTGGAAGCCGTTACCATCCGGTTCAGAAAAGATATAAAGCCCATAGAGGAACTGATTTTGCAGCTCCAAGAGGCACTCCTATTCGAAGTGTAGGGGAAGGAACGGTTGTGGCAGCTCAATATGGAAAGTATAATGGTAATTATGTAAAAATTAGGCATAACTCTATATATACTACTCAGTATTTACATATGTCTAAAATAGCATCGGGCATGAAGCCCGGAGCACATGTTAAGCAAGGGCAAACTATAGGTTATGTTGGGGCTACCGGCTTAGCTGCAGGAAACCATGTATGCTATCGTTTTTGGAAAGGTGGCTACCAAGTAGATGCTCTAAAGGTTAAATTGCCTTCATCAGAACCCATTAAGGAAGAGCGAATGGAAGATTTTGTTCAGGTTGTGGCTAGTTTAAAGCAACAACTAGATGCCATTTCATACCCTATAGAAAAGATGGCAGCCTCTATTGGTGGAGCCAAATAATTATTCTCTTCTTATGGCTTCAACAGGGTCGAGCTTTGAAGCTTTAATAGCTGGGTAGGTGCCAAAAACAATTCCTACAAGTATTGCCACTATTGATATTATAAGCATCGTGTTTAAGGTGTAAGCTGCTTGAAAAGGCATTTTTGTAAAATGAGTAATTAAAGGCACAGCACCCATTGTAAAAAGTACACCAAGAATAAGTCCAAGGATACTCCCTATGGCACTTATGGTTATCGATTCGGTTAGAAACTGCAAAACAATATCTTTAGGTTTGGCACCAACGGCTTTTCGTACACCAATTTCAACAGTTCTTTCATTAACCGATATTAAAAGTACATTCATTACCCCAATTCCACCTACTAAAACTGAAATGCCCACAATCATGCCCATTACTATTCTAAACATCAGAAATCCCTGATTGGCCTGCTCTACTCTAAATTCGTTAGTTAATACTTTAAAATCAGATTTACTTTCTTTAAAATGCTGAGATATCCAGGCTAACGCTTCCTCTTTTATCTGAGCTACATCCTCCACTGAGTTGGCAATTAACCTAATTTCAGGAGGCTTTGCTTGTATCTTGTCTGGGCTGATTAAAGTAATTGGAATATAAATACTAGATGTTTTGCCTTTTGTATCAATAATTCCAATAATGGTGTAATAGCCATTTTTATAGCTTAAGGACTGGCCGATAAGGTTTTTATAGTCTTCTTCTTTAGTTAGGTGTGCTGCGATAATTTGGTTAAGTACAACCACCGAATCCTTATCAGTAAGGTCATTTTTGCTTATAAACCTCCCTTCAATCAAAGTTAGGTTATCATACCAAGTGTCAATAATGCCGCTCAAAAGCACACCCTTTCTTTTGTTTGAGTCCGCTTCATATATATAACCTGACTCTTGATATCGCATATATCCTTTGGAGCGATCTGCAACCTCTTTTAAAAGTTTGGTAAATAACGGATAAGTAAAAAATGCATAGTCTTGCTTGGCTATTTTAATATTATCTTCATAAGAAACAGTGCTGGTTGTAATGGTAATTGCCTCTAGCATGGTCGTACTGGAAATCTGTTGATGAGCATATTTCTCCATTCCATCAATTAGAGATAGAATACCAACTAAAGCAGCTACTCCAATCACAATTCCCAGCACGGAAAGAATAGTATGAAACAGGTTGTTTTTGGCATCACGAAATGCCATTTTAAACGAAATGAGAAGTTTTAGCATAGTAGAATTGATAAGAACTTACCTTAATCAATTTCTTTTAGTTTTTGTTTTTGACCTTCAATTACTTTGTTCACTTTCTGTAAATCTAGATAAACGGAATCTTGAGCAAATTTGTTATTAATAATTTTCTGCTTTAACACCTCAATGTCCAGTCGATTAGATTCCAGCAATCCTTCCAATTCAATTTTTCGAGCCTCTGCTGTTTCTAAATTTGAAGTTAATTTTACCTTTTCATCCATTAATGATTGCTGATTTTTGCTAATCACCTGAGCGGCTGTTTCTGCTTCCAATATTTTTAATTCCTGTTGATGAACGTAATAGCTTCTTGCTATATGAACAAGTTCTTTTTGTATTGCCTCATCAACGGTGTTTATTATTTCTTGCTCGAGCCCTGATGTTGCAACACCTAACCAAACAGTCGTTTGAGGTGATTTATCATCAATTTTTAAATAAATAACAGTACTGTCGAGGCGAATATTTTCCATCTTTAATTCGGCTACTGAATAGTAGTTGCGCTTTCTTCTAAGCTTTGCTTTCTTTTTTAAGTACGAGTATGTTTGGTCTGTTACTTCACTTATAGAGCCATTTATTTTAATAGAATAACCACTATACTTAATGTCGTTAATTCGTTGTTTTTTAGCACTAACTGAATAGTCTTGTGCCATTGTTTGGGTGTATCCTCCAATGATAATAAAGGCGAGAGTAATAAATCTTTGGTACATCATTTTAACATATTTATTTTAACAGACAACACGAATACTATGCCAACATTCAAATTGAATACATAATTTAGCCTTATGCAAGAAACCGTACTTATAACTGGAGGAACCGGCTTGGTTGGTACTCATTTAACAAAGTTACTTTTGAGCAAGGGCTATGCAGTAAGGCATATCTCCCGAAGAGTTTCTGAGAACGATATTGTGCCAAGTTTTAAATGGGAGTTAGACAATAAATATTGGGATTCAAAGGCAATTGAAGGAGTAAGCTATATTATTCACTTGGCTGGCGCTAATGTGGCAGAAGGTCGTTGGACAACCCAACGAAAACGGCAGATTTTAGAAAGCAGAGTTACTGGTAGTCGATTAGTAGCTGAAATGGTGGAGGCTTCCAATGGCAGAATAAAAGAAGTTGTTTCTGCCTCTGCGGTTGGGTATTATGGAACAACTAAGAGGAGTGAGCCGGCTGTAGAAACAGATAAGCCTGGGAATGATTTCTTAGCCAATGTATGTGTACAATGGGAAAAAGCTATTCAAGCATGCAACACGAAAGTTGCAATCTTAAGAACTGGAGTTGTACTTGCAAAAGAGGGAGGAGCTGTACCTAAAATGAGAACACCAATTAAATTAGGGCTGGGAGCCCCCCTAGGGTCTGGCAATCAACCTATGCCTTGGATCCATATTGATGATTTATGCAACATGTATCTTTATGCAATTCAGAAAGGACTAGAGGGGACATATAATGCTGTGACTCCTGAAACCGTTACTAATAAAGAGCTAACTTGCCAATTAGCTAAAGGACTTAATAAAAAAAAATTATTGCCGAATGTGCCTAGTTTTATTTTAAAACTAATGCTTGGTGAAATGTCATCTATGTTACTTACTGGTGTAAGAATTTTGCCAAAAAAAATCTCAGAAACAGGCTTTAAATACAAATATCCTTTACTTGCAGATGCAATGAATTCCTTACTGAAGTAGTTGAATATAATATTGAACCTCTTAGAGATGAAATATTTGCAACACAATAAAACGATAAAATTTGCTCTGTAGGTACGGCATTAGTGGTATTATATTTAGATGAATAGTTTTATATAAATTATCCGTTTGAATTTTTAATAAGTTACATTTACAGGCATTTTTTAATTATATAGTATGACTAAGAAAAATAACAATTTATCGCAAGAGGACGAAAATAAAATAAGGGAAGCATTTAAAAATAAAGACTGGAATGAGCTTAAAACGCAAAATTCCTGGATGATTTTTAAAGTAATGTCAGAGTTTGTGGAAGGCTTTGAGAAGTTAGATAAAATTGGCCCTTGTGTATCTATTTTTGGTTCGGCTAGAACCCCTGATGACCACGAAGAGTATAAAAAGGCAGAGGAGATTGGAGCTAAACTAGTTCGACACGGTTACGGTGTAATTACAGGTGGTGGCCCTGGTATTATGGAAGCGGGTAATAAAGGAGCACACTCCGAAGGAGGTAAGTCTGTAGGGTTAAATATAGAACTCCCATTTGAGCAGCATAATAATATTTACATCGATTCTGATAAAATTATTGATTTTGATTACTTTTTTGTACGCAAGGTGATGTTTGTAAAGTACTCACAAGGATTTATTGTAATGCCCGGAGGTTTTGGTACGTTAGACGAGTTGTTTGAAGCAATTACTCTTATCCAAACTAAAAAAATCGGGGCTTTTCCTATCGTATTGGTTGGCAAAGATTTTTGGTGTGGCTTGGTCGATTGGATTAAGGAGGTGCTTTTGGTAAAATACAATAATATTAGCCCTAAGGATATGGATTTGTTTCATATAGTTGAAACCCCTTCTGAGGCAGTGCAAGTGGTAGATAAGTTTTATTCGCAGTATATGTTATCACCCAACTTTTAATGTTCAAGCAGATAAAAATCATATCAATAATTATTGTGGTTTTGCTGGTAATCTCAGCTATTGGCTCTTGGTATTCGCACAACAGGCAAGAAAAAGAAGGACAGATTTTGAACGTTTCTAAACTTAATGACACCACTAAATTTGAAAATGCTCGTTTTATCTCGTTGCCTTCAAAATTAGATTTTGCAGGTGAAACAATGCCCCTTTCTAATTCGGATGTCCGAGAACGAATGGATCGTGAAATTCACATTAACACATATTGGCATACCAATACCATTTTAATGATAAAAAGGGCGAACAGATGGTTGCCAGAAATATCTGCTGAGTTAGCAAAAGAAGGAATACCCGATGATTTTAAATATTTAGTAGCTATTGAAACCAATTTTAAAAATGACACTTCTCCTCGGAACGCAGTTGGGTTCTGGCAGTTTTTAAAGGCTTCTGGAAAAGAACAAGGCCTACAAATAACAGATGAAGTTGATGAGCGATATGACCCGGTTAAATCAACAAAAGCAGCGGCAAAATATTTAAAAAATGCCTACAACAAATTTGGTAGTTGGACATTGGCTGCTGCCTCCTATAATCGCGGTGTAGCGGGTATGCAAAGGGCAATGGAACACCAAAAAGAGCTCAATTACTATAATCTGCTTCTTAATGAAGAAACATCTAGGTACATATTTCGAATTGTAGCAGCCAAGTTGATTTTAGAATCACCTACTGACTATGGGTTTAAAGTGCACCCATCTGAACTTTATCAGCCCTTTGAAACTTACGAAATAGAAGTAACTAAACCCATTCCTAGCCTTGTCGATTGGGCACAGGAAAACTCCATTTCGTACCTTCAATTAAAACGGCACAACCCTTGGTTACGTGCAGATAAGTTGACAATTCTGGAAGGAAAAAAATACATTATCAAACTCCCTAAATAAAAGCTCTTTTAACATTATGATAAAACACATTCTATTCGATTGCGATGGTGTATTGGTAGATACGGAATTTACGGCCGGCCAGGTAATGGTGGAAGCTATGAAAAAAAGAGGTATTACTATTGAGCTTGAATACTTTCTACATCATTTTTCGGGTACAACGTTTTCAGCTATTTTAGATGTTTATCTTGGCAATTCGTTGCAGGGCAATGAGAAAGATGACTTTATAAATAAATTGGAGCAAAAAGTTGTGGCTAATGTAGATACCATTCAGGGTGTTAAAGAAATGCTGCAATCTATTACAATTCCTATGTCCATTGTTTCTAACTCAGCTATTTGGCAGGTGAAAGAAGAAATAGAACAAACTAAAATAGATCATTATTTTACAGGACACATATTTTCGTCTGAACTGGTTGAAAACCCAAAACCGGCTCCCGATGTGTATAATTTAGCTGTAGAAAAACTCGGATTAGAGAAAACAGAAGTATTGGTGATAGAAGATAGTATTACAGGTGCAACTGCGGCACTGGCAGCCGGCTTGCAAGTAATTGGTTTTGCAGGAGCCTCTCATATTTTGCCAGGCCATAAGAAAAATTTACTTAAATTAGGCGTGTTTCAAGTTGCTGATACTATGGAAGAACTCGGTGAGATAATTAACAAGTTAGTCTAATGCTTCGTCATTATCGAGCGTAAGGCTCGGTAATCTTATACCCTCGGTAGAGGGTTAAGATAATCCATTTGAGAGATTACTTAGAGCCCGTCTATAAAGTCAGTGTCTGGTTTAGAAAGTTTGCTTGTTCACCTTGGGCTGTGTCTTCACTGCCCAATATAGTGTTGAATAAAGGTTTGTGAAGACACAAAACCTTGGATGAGGCAGTTTATGGACAGACTCTACTTAGAGCTTAAGGTTCAATAGTTCAATATAAGGTTAACCTTTGTATTTTTGCATCCTTAAATCTACCGCTATCAAAAAAAATACACAAGATATAACAGGGTTTAACGAGGTTGAAGTACTTGGAGCACGAGAGCATAACCTTAAAAACATTGACGTTAGTTTCCCTCGAAACAAACTTGTTGTCATCACAGGCATTAGTGGGAGTGGTAAGTCCTCTTTAGCATTTGATACCATTTATGCCGAAGGCCAACGGAGGTATATGGAAAGCTTTTCGGCCTATGCTCGTGCCTTTATTGGCAATATGGAACGACCTGACGTTGATAAAGTAAATGGCCTTAGCCCGGTTATCTCCATAGAGCAAAAAACCACTTCGAGGAATCCCCGATCAACGGTGGGTACGGTTACCGAAGTATATGATTTTTTACGTTTATTATTTGCCCGAACAGGCGAAGCCTACTCTTACCGCACAGGTAAAAAAATGGTAAAGCAAACCGAAGAGCAAATTGAACGGCACATAATGAGTTATTTCGATGGGCAAAAACTTGTTTTGTTAGCTCCTGTGGTTAAAGGCAGAAAAGGGCATTACCGAGAACTTTTTGTGCAAATTCGTAAAAGTGGTTATACAAGAGTTCGTGTAGATGGTGAACTACACGAACTGGCTCCTAAAATGCAACTCGACAGGTACAAAACCCACGATGTGGAGGTAGTGGTTGATCGAATTGTGGTTAATAAAAAAGATCAACTTCGTATTGGTCGCTCGGTTCAAATGGCCTTAAAAGAAGGCCAGGGGCTAATGATGGCATTAGATGAAAATAACGAAATTCATCACTTTTCAAAGCATTTAATGGATCCGGAAACAGGCTTATCTTACGATGAACCAGCCCCAAATTCGTTTTCATTTAATTCGCCTTATGGGGCTTGCCCAACCTGCCATGGGTTAGGAACAGTTGACGAAATTACCAAAGACACCATCATTCCTGATGACTCCTTGAGCATTAGCCGTGGAGGTATTGCCCCTCTAGGGGACTACAGGGATATTTGGATTTTTAAGAAAATTGAAGCCATCCTTAAAAGGTATAAATTTAATATAACCACACCCATTAATAAATTAAGCGATGAGGTGGTGAATATACTTTTGCATGGTGATAATGAGCCTGTGGCGGTAAAGTCAAAAAAATACCCCGGAACTGATTGGAATACCAAATTTGAGGGGATTATCATCTTTATGCAAAAGCAAAAAGAGGGTGGCTCTGAAAACATTCAAAAATGGATTAAAGATTTTACTATTATTAAAGAATGCCCGGAGTGCAAAGGGGCAAGATTGAAAAAAGAATCGCTTCATTTTAAAATAGATAATACCAATATTGCGGAGTTGGCAAGATTGGATATTGGCAAACTGAAAGCGTGGTTTACTGATTTAGAATCGAGACTAAATGAAAAGCAAAACAGGATTGCCGGTGAAATTTTAAAAGAGATTCGTAAGCGTTTAGGCTTTTTAGAAAATGTAGGACTCGATTATTTAAATCTTAATCGCTCGCTGAGAACCCTGTCAGGAGGAGAAGCACAACGGATTAGACTGGCCACGCAAATAGGCACGCAGTTAGTAGGTGTGATGTATATTTTAGATGAACCAAGTATTGGCTTGCACCAACGCGATAATGTAAAACTCATCAAGGCACTTAAAGATTTACGAGACATTGGCAACACCGTATTGGTAGTGGAGCACGATAAGGAAATGATGCTCGAATCGGATTATGTGATTGACATTGGGCCGGGAGCAGGCCGGCATGGAGGGCTTATTGTTGGGTCAGGCGCACCTGAGAAGTTCCTCAAAAACGGCACCCTTACTGCAAAGTATCTGGCGAATAAAGTTTGCATTGAAGTGCCAAAGAAAAGACGCAAAGGTTCTGGCAAAAATTTAGTGCTTGCCGGTGCTAAAGGCAATAATCTTAAAAACCTAACGGTTAAGTTCCCATTAGGCCAAATGATTTGTGTAACCGGGGTTTCAGGCTCGGGCAAGTCCACTTTAATTCACGATACCTTATATCCTTTGTTAAGCACTCATTTTTACCGCTCTAAGCGTGTGGCAATGGAGCATAAATCAATTAGCGGGCTTGAACATATCGATAAAGTAATTGAAGTAAACCAATCACCTATTGGGCGTACACCTCGTTCGAACCCTGCCACATATACAGGTGTTTTTGCAGATATAAGAACCTTGTTCTCAAATTTGCCGGAAGCAAAAATAAGAGGCTATAAACCGGGTCGTTTTTCGTTTAATGTTAAAAGTGGCCGATGCGAAACCTGCGAAGGGGCAGGTATGCGCCTTATTGAAATGGATTTTTTACCAGATGTGCATGTGCACTGCGAAACCTGTAAAGGCAAACGTTATAATCGGGAAACATTAGAAGTGAGATTTAAAGGCAAGTCCATTTCAGACATTTTAGATATGACAGTAGAAGAGGCAGTGGAATTTTTTGAATTTCAGCCTAAAATACTGCGCAAAATTGAAACCTTAAATCAGGTTGGCTTAGGGTATATCACGCTGGGGCAGCATGCAACAACTCTATCAGGGGGCGAAGCACAGCGTGTAAAATTGGCCACCGAACTAAGCAAACGAGATACTGGAAAAACCTTTTATATTTTAGATGAACCTACCACTGGGCTTCATTTTCAGGATATTCAACACTTATTAAATGTACTCAATAAACTAGCCGATAAAGGAAATACTGTGTTAATAATTGAGCATAATTTAGATGTAATTAAAGTGGCTGATTACATTATCGATTTAGGCCCGGAAGGAGGGGATAAAGGGGGTGATTTAGTTGTATGCGGCACCCCGGAAGAGATTACTAAAGAGAAGAAAAGTTATACAGCACAATTTCTCAAGTTGGAGTTATAGGTTCATATTCCAGCAAAAGTTATTCTTTTATTTAAAGCATTAAGCTACTATTGTGCTTTGTATTTTAACACCATTTAAAATGAAAAAACTATTAATAATACTTCTATTCTGCGCAGCCATTGTTTCTGCCCAAGATAAAGTTACGGCTTTGCCATTTGCCGAACTCCTTAAAGTTATTCCTTCTGATATTAACGGGTTTTCACTTACAGGCAAGCCTGATGGCATGAATATGACTATGGGAGAAATGTCGTACAGTTCGGCTACTAAAGAATTTGTGAAAGGAGAACAAGTGTTAAAAATAACGGTTAATGATTTTATCGGATATGTTTCAATGTACCAGGCTTCGTTTGGAATGGCCGAAGGGTTTTCTTTTGAAGATGCCGATACCAAAACATATTTAGAAACTGTTGATGGAGTTAAGTCTCTTATAAGTATTGACAAGAAGGATAAAAACACAAATATTATTTCTGGATATAAAGATCGGTACTTAGTAATTATTGAGATGTCTGGAACTACCAATGAGGATGAAGTAAAAGCTATATTCAAAAAAATAAATTTAAACAGCCTACCATAATCCTTATTAAAAGGAATGGAAGAAGCACGGCATTTTGTTGTGCTTTTGTTTTTTCTAAGGCTTAATTAAGCCAATTTTGTTTAACCCTATAGCACAATACGTGTTAAAATATTCATCTATGAAAAATATTGGAAGTCTTGTAATCCCTCTAGCGTTTATACTGCTCTTTGGCTATAGCCTTTATTTAGGCGAATGGCTGGATGCCGTAATGTACTTATTTGTAGGTAGTGGGTTTACACTGATAAATTTGATTAAAGCTAAAAAAATAACGCATAATCTAACTTTTTGGAATCGCTTATCCTGGACACTTGTACTTCTTTCGGTACTAATGTTTGTGGCCGTTTTATTAAACGATGCCAATAAAGAAATTCTGAATCCTTAACCGATTATATAAGTTTTATATTCTAATTGCACGTAGTATTATTACTTTGGTAGCATTGTATGAATAAGAAAAGAGCATACTGGATAATCCAATCGGTTGGGTGGAGTTTATACGCCATTATTTTATTATTAGGAGGGTATGTAGTTTCCTCTAAATTTCAAATACTTATGGCCGTCCCCATTTTGGTGGAGGCTGCTTTCTTTTTTGCTTTCACACACTTTTACAGGCTCTTAAATAACAGATGGAATTGGTTTCACCTGCCTGTTTTAAGACTGTTGCCAAAAATGCTGGCATCCATTTTTATAATGGCGGTTCCTATTTATTTTATCCGTGTTTTTGTTTCGTATCTGCTTGGTATTTATAGTTCTAATTTACTAAGCACTACTAATATAGTGGGTAATATTATTGGCAATTTCTTCGCTTTATTTATATGGGCCTCCTTGTATTATGCATTCCATTATTTTGAAAGATATAACCTTTCCTTAAAGTATGAGGTGGCTATGAAAAGGATGGAACTGGATCGGTTAAAATCGCAACTTAATCCTCATTTTATCTTTAATGCCCTCAATAGTATTCGTGCATTGGTTGATGAAAATCCGTCTAAATCTAAACAAGCCATAAATCATTTGTCTAATATTTTACGGTCTTCCTTATCAGCCGATAAAACAGAGCTTATTCCATTAAAAGAAGAAATGGAAACCGTACAGGATTATTTGGCAATGGAAACTATTCGTTTCGAAGAGCGATTAAACTCTAAAATAGAAGTAACCAGCAGTGCCAATTCTGTATTGGTGCCTCCATTAATGTTTCAAACTTTAGTAGAGAACGGAGTAAAACATGGCATTTCCAAACTTAAAAAAGGAGGTAAACTAATGATTGATGCTTACGTTAAAAAGAACTACTTAGTAGTTGAAATTAGGAATACAGGAGTTTTGCATAAAAATGCGGTTTCCGATAGTGGTTACGGCATAAAAAATACAATTCAACGATTAGAAATTATATATAAGGGTAAGGCAGAATTTAAAATTAGTAACGAAAGTAAAAATAATATGGTGCTAACTTTAGTGCGAATTCCTATTGACAACTAAAACCTCAAAAAACTCAACAAAATGAAAGCATTAGTAATAGACGATGAACGATTAGCCAGAAAAGAGCTTATAAAATTATTAGATGAATTCGCAACAATGAATGTAGTAGGCGAAGCAGCCAACGCTGATGAAGCCATCGAACTCATTGAAAAGCATAATCCTGATATTTTATTTCTTGATATTCAAATGCCAGATAAAACAGGATTTGAGTTGTTAGAAATGCTTGATACCGTACCTCAGGTAATTTTTACTACCGCCTATGATGAATATGCTCTAAAGGCATTTGAAGTGAATGCGCTCGATTATTTACTTAAACCAATCGACCCAAATAGGCTTAAAGAAAGCATTGATAAGTTAGTAAATGTTGAACCAAAGCCTCAAATCGCAGAAACCAAATTGCTTGGTTTGCAAGACCAGGTGTTTGTAAAAGATGGTGATAAATGCTGGTTTGTAAAACTAGAAAATGTTCGCTATTTCGAATCTGACGGCAATTATATTAAAGTATTTTTCGATTCTGTTAAGCCCATGATTCATAAATCGTTGAATGCACTGGATGAAAAATTAAGTGACCGTGATTTTTTTAGAGCAAGTAGAAAGCATATTATTAACCTTAGCTGGGTCGAAGATATCGAAACTTGGTTTAATGGGGGGTTAATGGTAAAACTAAGAGGTGGAGATAAACTAGAAGTGTCGCGCAGGCAAGCCGCTAAATTTAAGGAAAGGATGAGCTTATAACTAAGCGAGTTGCTGTACTAGGCTGATTAACTCTTTGTCGACATCCCAATCTTTGGCAAGTTTTAACATGGCTGTAGCTTCCATTTCGGTAATATAGCCTTTTTCTCCATTGGCTATCCAAGTGTCATTTATGTATCGTAACCGCTTCTCTTTGTCAAGAGACTCTTTAGCTTCTTTCAGATAAACTCTAGCCCTTTCAAAGGCCGTCATATAGTCTTCAGCTATAAAATCATACGCCCAGTTGAGCTCTTCAAACGCATTTTTTTCAGAGGCCTTTTTTTCAAGAATCACCTTTTCCTCCTCGTCCAATCCGTGGTAATGGAAAATGATAGCTACTAAAAGCATGTAGCATTTCAAGTCTTCAGATGTATCAGAGTGTGTCATTCAAATGTAAATATAGAAAAGATTATCAAAGTAACCCTAGCTTTTTATCTGCTAATAATTATGCTTTCTTCGATTTTATAAAGGGTTGGATTGCAAGGTGCGGCATCCATTTCTAAGTTAATCGTTTGCAGATTCAAAAGATAATTTGCATCTGGAATATTGTCAGGCACAAAAATCAACTCTGTAATAGTGCAATGTTCTCGGTTTTTTTTCTGTAGATTCCAAAAAGCTCTATGCGAAAGCAATGCCCCATTATCAACTTCCTTATCTACTGAAGGTAGGTCAATAAGTAGATGCTCAATTTCTTGTTCAACTAAAAACTCTATTAATTTAGAATCTATAAATGGGGGATTATTGCCAGAGTAAT
>JAMOMJ010000017.1 GCA_027067135.1 Cyclobacteriaceae bacterium | reverse complement strand
AATGTTCTAATTATTAATGCCTTAATATCTTTTAACTCTAAATCTTCTATTTCTTGAGTTAATTCAATTTTAAAGTCGCCTTTTAGGGTTTTTGTTGGGGCTAAGCTTATTAGCTTACTGTAAAAATGGTAAGTGGTTAATTGCTTATTAATGGTTGCTCCCAAATCCGTTATATGCCCCAAACCTTCTACATGTGTTCCATTGCCATGAGGTGTAATTTGCAGTTTTTGATAATTAACAGAGCCTCCTTCTTTAACACTGCCTATAAACCCATCTGCTTTAATGGTTTCAAATTTCACTGGTTCTGCCCAATAGCAATTTGGGTTTTGAGCCCCTTCCTTAATCGGAATAGAAATGCAAATAGGCTGGTCAAGATCAACCGTTATTTCTCTGTTATTTCCAATACTTATTAGGGCTTTCATTTTAAGGAATTAGTTCAAGAACTACTGAATCTGATATAAAAAATCCTTTAGAATTTAAGATTAGCTTATTATTAACGAAAGTAGCCATTTTCCTGGAAACTATTCTATTAATAAACTCGACTTGATGATTATTAAGTTGATAGTTAAATAACTGCTTCATTAAGTTAAAATCTAACCCCCAATAAGTTCTAATTTTGGTAAAAATGTATTCGGTAAGCAACTCATTTTTATCAAGTTTTTCAGTTGTAAATGGAGGTTGATTTGCTTTAATAAGTTTAATGTATTTTGAATTATTTGAAATATTAAATTGCCTGGTAGCGCCATTGAATGAGTGTGCTCCAGGGCCTAACCCAATATACGGGTTTTGATGCCAGTAAGCAGAGTTATGCTTGCTTATAAAGGTAGGCTTTGCAAAATTCGAAACTTCGTAATGAATGTACCCTTTCTGTTGTAAATAGTTAACCATAAAATCATACTGCTCTTCTACAAGTTCGTCTTTAGGCTCTAAAATCTTTCCTTTTTTGCGCCAATTTCCAAAAACAGTTTTTTCTTCAATGGTAAGCGCATAGCAAGAAATATGTGTTGGGTTTAATTGAGTCATTGATTTTAAGTCTTCCTTCCATTGATTTTCCGATTGTTCTGGTATGCCATAAATTAAATCTAGACTTAAGTTAGAAATACCATGTTGTTGGCACAGATCAACAGACTCTAATGTTTGCTCCGCTGTATGGCTTCTATTTAAAAAAGCAAGAATATTTTCGTTAAAAGATTGTGTGCCAATGCTTAAACGGTTTACCCCAATGTTTTTTAGAAATACAATTTTACCCTCTGTTAAGTCATCAGGGTTAGCTTCTAAAGTAAATTCAATCGAATCTTTAATAGTGTAGTGTTGAAATATAGATTCAGTAATTTTTTGAAGCTGTTTTGCATTTAGAATAGAAGGAGTACCACCTCCAAAATAAATAGTTTCAATAGGCTCGCTAATATAGCTTTTCATTCTTTTAGCCTCTAAGGCTATCGAATCAACAACGTCATCAACAAGATTAAGTGTAGTACTAAAATGAAAATCACAATAGTGACATGCTTTTTTGCAGAAAGGGATATGAATGTAAATACCGGCCAAAAGACTATTTTTGAACAAAAGTACATCTTTGATTGAGACATTTATTTATTACATTATTATTGGGCATAATTTTTAGTTCAGCTTATGCTCAACCATTGCGGTATAAAATCAAATTGATTAATGCTGAAGGAGAACTTATTAAGGAATTTAATGGACGTGCAGATTCCTTAAAATTTCAAAAAATAGTAAACTCTGAATATAAAAAAGTTGTAAAAAGAGGCTATGTATTGGCTTCTGTTACTATATCAGAGACAGATTCTCTACAAAAGGCAATAATCCTTAAGCAAAAGGCGTATTTGTGGGGCAAATTTAATATCAACTTTGTTCCAGAAGCATTATTAAGTAGAGTAGGATACCATAAAAATCAGTTTGATAATAAGCTGGTTAACACCAAAGTGTTAGGCGACTTAATGATTAAAATAATTGAAGAATCGGATAAAACGGGTTATCCATTTGCATTGGTTAGGTTAGACTCTGTAGTTATTTCAAAAGAAAAAATATCCGCAATATTAATGTACTCTTCTGGCCAAAAAATAAAGTATGGCGCATTAGAATTAGAAAATGAGTTTATAAAAAGTAAATACCTCGAATCTTACCTCGAAATAAAAGAAAATACAACTTTCAACTCCATAAAAATAAATGAGATTAGCAAGAAGATAAATAACTTATCTTATGCAAAAATAAAGAGTCTTCCTCAAATAAGGTTTGAGAATAAAAGTTGTAAAGTTGCTTTGAAGGTAATTCCAGTAAAAGCAAATAAGGTTGATGCCATGATAGGTCTTGCACCCAATCAAATAGATAACTCTAAGCTATTGGCCACAGGGTATATTAATTTAGATTTACAAAATTTGTTTAGGTCAGGGAAGAGCTTGACATTTAACTGGCGTCAATTTGGCGTACAATCGCAAATGTTAAAGGCAATGTATAATCATACAAATTTGTTCAGGTCGGTTATAAACCTAAAAGGTGAGATTGACCTTTTTAAGCAGGATACATCGTTTGTAAATAGAAATTTTTATATAAATATTGGCTATGATGCTGCTAATTACACAATTAATTTTACATCTAGCTTTATATCGTCCCGGCTTCTGTCTATAACCAACTCTACTGGTATTAATAACCTCGATTTAATCGACTTTAATGGGCAGTACTATGGTGTTTCATTTGTTAAAAATGAGCTTGACAACACCATTAACCCTCGGAAAGGATGGAGCTTAAGCACTATGATGAATTTGGGTGCAAAAAACATATTAAATACATCGTTTGTGCCTTCAAAAGTGTACGATAGCTTAAAAATTCAATCATTACAAGGTAATTTTCAACTGGCCTCTGATATAGCTATTCCAATAAACAAGTTGTTTATTGCTTATTCTAAAATACAGCTAGGGAGTGTAATTACGAATGGAGAGCTTTTTAATAATGACCTGATTCGTTTAGGAGGGGTTAATTCTATACGTGGTTTTAACGAGCTCGAAATTTACTCTTCAACATATACGTTGGTACAAGTAGAAGGGCGACTTTTGCTAGGTGAAAGTTCTCGTTTATTTGGGTTTGTTGATTGGGCATATTCAGAAAATAAGGTTGCTAATAATAACGATACTTTTTTGGGTATTGGCGCAGGTTTATTATTGGATACATCTTCTGGCGCTTTTCAATTAGTGTATGCAGTAGGCAAATCATCTAAACAATCGCTATCATTGGCAGAATCTAAAATACATATTGGTTATGTGGCTCGGTTTTAATAAACATATACTATTTATTATGTTGCTTTTGCCCGTTCTTGGTTTGGCGCAAAATGACAATGGTCTTTTATACAACCTTAAGCAAAATTGGGTTCAGTACGATGAGGATGCAAAAAGCTTTATGCCGGCAATTTCTCAAAATACAGGCAACACCATCTCTTTTATGCTGGATGGAGAGCAGTATGAACATCAGTTACTATATATTAATAATAGCAATGAAGTCCACCTTTTTTATAAAAAGATATTATTGCAAAAATTAAGAGCAGGAGAGCACTATTTAGATATTGATAGTATTGCTTCTGTGGTAAAAACCAGTAAACCTATATTGTCTCTTTATGGTAAAGATATTAAAAACAGGTTAACCACGTTAATTGTTTCCAACTCGTTTCTTCCACAAGAAAAAAGCTCTGAAGAAGGTTATTTTAAGAATAAGTCATTTACATCTTTCTTTATCATTATTTCTATTTTTTTGCTGGGGGCATTAGCCCTAATAAAATTTAGATCAAACGATCTTTTTTCTCAGTATGCTAACGTTTCGCGAGCGTTTAACTTTACTACCATCGATGAGATAATTTATAAAGGAGGTTTTTTTATAAACCCGAGTGTGCAACTTGTCTCTTGGATGAGCGTGAGTGCAGCATTTATTCTATATTATCTAATTGCTCAATTAAATATTAATGTATTAGAAATAAGTTGGGTAGAACAATCTACAATGGCATTTCACTTAGTTTACCTCTTAACTTTATCAGTTGGGTTTTTTGTGCTCTTTGTAGTTAGGTACTTACTTGTAAGCTTAGTAGCCTCTATATTTGATATGAGCTCTATTAGGAATATTCATTTTGCCACCCATTTGAGATTAACATTCTATTTGCTCTTGGTGCTTCAAGTAATAATAACGCTTGATTATTTTTCAGTACTACCTTTTAACACTGTGGCAATACTGATTATTGTGTTTGGTTCGCTCTTTTCTATCATAGTTTTAATAGGAATTCGATTGTCATTTATCATTCGTCATCCATTTGTTCAAATATTTTTATACCTTTGCGGCACAGAAATTTTCTTATTTGTTTTTGTATTTAAACTAGTAGTTGGGTAATTATAGAAAGTTTTTTTAATGACAAAAGAATTAAAGGAAAGGGCTAAGCCTGTAAAAAGCATTTTGGTGTCTCAGCCAAAGCCCAAAGATGACAGATCTCCATATTATAAATTAGCTGAAAAATACGGTATTCGTGTTGATTTTAGACCATTCATACAGATCGATCCGGTAGATGTAAAAGAATTTAGAAACCAAAAAATAGCTTTTTTGGACTATTCTGCGGTAATTTTTACAAGTAGAAATGCCGTGGATCACTATTTTAATATGTGTAAGGAAGTAAAGGTGGATGTACCTACTGATATGAAATACTTTTGTATCTCAGATCAGACAGCTAATTATTTGCAAAAATATATTACGATTCGTAAGCGAAAAATATTTACTGGAGTTAGAACAGCTACAGATTTAATTGAGGTGTTAAAAAAACATCCAACTGAAAAATATTTATTCCCTTGCTCTAATATTAGAAAAGACGACATTCCGAATTTTTTAAAAGAAAGTGGATATGAGTATTCAGAAGTAGTACTGTATAAAACAGTTGCCAGTGATTTATCCGATTTAGCAGAGATTAAATATGATGTAATCGCATTTTTTAGCCCTTCAGGGATTAATTCTTTAATGGTTAACTTTCCTAAGTTTAAACAGAATAGTACTCGATTAGCAGCATTTGGCCCTACCACGGCTAAAGCAGTTAAAGATCAAGGATTATATTTAGACATTGAAGCACCTTTGCCTAATGCACCCTCTATGACAGGCGCATTGGAACTTTATATTAAAAAAGCTAATAATTTATAAAACCGAAGGCTAATCTATTCCGTTTTTAAACGTAGATTTCGCAATAAGGTATAGAAAATTATATTTTAGCTATTATATTTATGCCTCAATAAATTAACCTATGAGAAATAAGTTATTTCTTCTTTTGTTCTTAGTTGCATTTACAAGTAAATTTGCTGCTGCTCAGCAGGATCCTGAATTTACTCAGTTTATGGACAATAAAATGTATTACAACCCTGCTTACGCTGGGGTTGAGGGCATTACCAAACTCTCAATGATGTTACGTTCTAAATGGACAGGTTACACAGGCACCTTTGATGCCGGTGGAGCTCCTACCACACAAGTGCTTACCATGAGTGCACCTATTTATAAACTAAATAGTGGGTTTGGCGCCTATATCTTAAACGATAATTTGGGGGGGCTCAATAATTTGGCACTTCAAGGCTCCTATGCTTACCATGTAGCAGTTAAGGATGCAAAATTAAGTTTTGGTATTAATGCAGGGTTTTATTCTCAATCCATAGATTTTGATAGATACAGGCCTAATGATGGAGGAGACCCTCTTATATTAGAAGGAAAGCAAACACAGTTTAGACCAGACATGGGAGCAGGGGTTTTTTATCAAGCTAAAAAGTTTTATGGATCAATAAGTGTAGCTCACCTGTTAAACCCTAGCTTTAGCTTTGGTTCAGATGCGTTAAGAAACTCGTTAGAACCAACCATCTATATAATGGGTGGGTATCATTATGATATTACATACAATTTAGAGTTAACTCCTTCGTTACTCGTACAATCAGATTTTAATAAATACTTAATAAATTTAGGCGCAGTAATTAAATATAATAATAAATTTTGGGGCGGTATCACATATAAGTATTTGGAATCGGCCTCATTAATCGTAGGTATGAGCTTACTTAAATCGAACTCGTTAGATATTGGTTATGGTTTTGATTATATTGTACATGATCAACAAGCTAAACAAGCAACGTCAAATGAAATTCGGTTGAGTTATGCGCTACCAATAAATCCATTTGGATCAAGAAAGATTGTCAGAACCCCACGGTTTAGGAAGTAATTCTTAATTTATTTTGGTTTTTCATAAATTATCCACAATTTGTGGTGCGATTTTCAATAAGAATTGTTTTTTTAGCGGAATGGATTAAATTCCTTTTAAAACAAATAGCAAAAAATGAACTGCGTTTGTATATTTAAATGTGGATTATAACTTAGAGCATGATAAAACTTAGTATAAAACAAGCGAGACTTTCAAGTCTATTATTAGTTGGTTTAATTAGTATCACTGGATGTGGTCTTTTTGGCGGTGGCGGAAAAGGCGGAGACATGGGAGAACTAGTTGGCGTTGCCGAAAGAGATGGTTGGATAATGACAACCCCTTTTGGTATGGCACCTATCCCGGCTGGAACATTTCATATGGGTCAGGCGGATGAAGATGTAGGTGCAACCCAGATTAACCATAACAAACAAGTTACCATTGGTTCCTTTTTTATGGATGAAACTGAAATTACGAATAATGAATTTCGTCAATTTATTTTCGCTGTATTAGAAGATTCTGCAAGTACATTGGGTGAGCAATTTATCAGAGATAATTATTATCCAGATACTACAGTATTTACTAAAGATTTTACTCACCATATGGGAGACCCATTACAAGAGTACTATTTCTGGCACCCAGCTTATGATTATTACCCAGTAGTGGGTGTAAGTTGGGAAGCGGCCAAAGTATTTTGCCAATGGAGAACTGAATACCTTAACGATTTTAGAAGTTCTGTTGGAGAATGGCCAATGCCTAATTTCAGATTGCCATCTGAAGCAGAGTGGGAATACGCTGCACGTGGAGGAAGAGATATGGCTAAATACCCTTGGGGTAACCCTTATTTAAGAAATAGCAAAGGTTGTATGTTAGCAAACTTTAAACCTGGCAGAGGTAATTACTACGATGATGGCTATGCTTATACATCACCTATTGGTTCTTACTTTGCAAACGATTATAACCTGGTAGATATGTCAGGAAATGTTTCTGAGTGGACACAAGATGCTTTTAACCCTGCTTCAGTTCCATTGGTATGGGATTTGAACCCAGAGTATAGAGATGTAAATGAACCTAGAAAAGTAATTAGAGGAGGATCTTGGAAAGATGTTGCTTTTTTTCTTGAAACAGGAACAAGAGCATTTGAATACAAAGATTCAACCAGAGCTTATATTGGATTTAGATGTGCCATGACCCATTTAGGAAGATCGGGTGGCTCAGAATTTTAATTTATAAAATAATTTTATACCTTGTAAAAAGGTAGTATTATTAGCTATCAAACTTTAATCATCATAGAAGAACTTAAACAACAAAACAATGAGTAAACAAAAAAAAGGCGGATTTCAAGAATTACTCTACAAAACCATTATGCCAAAAGTGTATGGTATTGGTGCAGCAGTAGTAATTGTAGGGGCATTATTTAAGATTCAACATTTACCTGGTGCAGGTGTTATGCTTGGTATCGGTCTTGGTGTTGAAGCAGTAATTTTCTTTCTTAGTGCATTTGAGCCACCTCATAAAGATCCAGACTGGTCTAAAGTATATCCAGAATTAGCTGAAGATTATTCAGGCCCTGTTAATAGCCCTAGAATTTCAAGTGGTGGCAAAGGCGATAATGTAGCTCAAAAATTAGATCATATGCTAGAGAGTGCTAAAATTGGCCCGGAACTTATTGAAAGCTTAGGCAAAGGCATGAACAATTTAGCTACAAACGCTAAAGGAATGGCTAGCTTAAGTAATGCAGCTGTAGCTACCGAGGAGTATTCTAAAAATGTAAAAGTTGCTTCTAAAAATTTAGTTGATATGTCTAGTTCTTATGCTAAAACTGCGCAAGCAATGGGTAGTATGGCTGATGCTTCTAGTGATGCAAAACAGTACCACGAAGAAGTTACTAAGATTACTAAAAACTTAGGAGCTTTAAATGCTAATTACGAATTAGAACTAAAAGATACAGACTCTCACGTAAAAATGATGAGCAGATTCTATGGTAACATGGCTGGTGTTATGGAGAACATGGAAAAAGCAGGTAAAGGAACTGAGAAGTTCTCTCAAGAAATGCAAAAACTCACAGGTAATTTAACCTCCCTTAATGGTATTTATGGTAGTATGTTAACTGCTATGAAAGGTAGCAATTAAGCCTTATTATCGAAATAACTGTATTGTGAAACATATTAACTTAAACAACAAATAATATGGCTGGAGGTAGACAAAGCCCAAGAGATAAGATGATTGGGATGATGTATCTAGTGCTTACTGCACTACTTGCCTTACAGGTAAGTAATGCTGTACTGGAGAAGTTCATCTTTATCGATCAAGCCTTAACTAGAATGGCTGACGATTATAACTCTAAAAATGGGCAAACCATTGCTGGTATTGAGGCTCAGGTTGCTAAAAGAAATAATTTAGAGACAGATGTAGCGATTCTTAATATAGCTAAAGAAATAAGATCGGAGACAGAGAAAGTTATTGGAACCATGAATGACTTAAAGGAAGAAATGGTTAAAATAACAGGAGGGCGTGATCCTGAAACAGATGCTCTTATTGGTGCTAAAGACTATGATAAAGTAGGAACTATGATGATGGGGCCTCAAGGAAAGGGTAAAGCCTTGAAAGCAATGCTTAATAACTATTCTAAGTTTTTGGCAACTAAAACGGGCGAAACAGATAAGAAATTTCCTTTATTAGGACGAGATGCTAAGGATATTAAGGAAGCTGCCAACGATCCTGATCAAAAAGATAAAAACTTTGCGCAGTACTTTTTCGAAAATACTCCTACAGCTGCTGGTATGGCAACTATGAGTTATTTAGAAACGGAGATATTGAACTATGAAAGAGTGGCTCTGGCCATCTTGGCAGATAGTGTGGGTGCTGGAGAAGTTTCGTTTGATAAAATTTTTCCATTAATTAGGGCAGAATCTAATGTGGTAGCTGCTGGTGCAAAGTATAAAGCAGAAATGTTTATTGCGGCATCTTCGTCTGCCTTAAACCCTGTGATGTATAAGGACGGAAAGGCGTTACCTCTTTCTCAAATGACTATTGCTGGTAACGATATTAAGTTTGGACAGGTAGAGTTTTCTGCTTCAGGGTCTGGTGAAAAGTCGTATAAAGCTAAAATTGAATTAGATGGTAAAGTATATGAAGATGTTATAAAATACACAGTTATTAAGCCAAGTATTTTAATTTCTTCGAGTGCCTTATCGGCTTTATGGAAAAATTGTGGTAATGCGCTTAATGTTCAAGTGCCATTATTAGGTACAAGTTATAATCCTAGCATTACTGCTACCAATGCAACAGTTGTAAAAGGTGCTGGTAAAGGGGAGGTAACAATTATACCTAAAACCAGAGGTAAAGTTGTAATGACTGTGAAGAGTAATGGTTCTACGGTTGGTACTAAAACATTTTCTGTAAAAGAAATTCCGTTACCTAAGTACGAACTGGTAATTCCCAGCGCAGCTGGAAATATGGCTGATGGAGTAAAAGGAAGGGCATTTAGGCAAGTTACAGTTAATGCCAATGCAGAACCAAGTTTTGCCAGCGATGTACCTAAAGATGCTCGCTACCGTGTACGAGAGGTTGAAGTTAAACTAGTTAGAAATGGAGACCCTGTAAAGGTTCAAACATTTAAAAAGAATAAAATTACGTTAACACAGTTTGCACAGCAAGCAAGAAAAGGAGATATCTACATTTTTACAATTAAAAGAGTAGTTAGAACTAACTTTCAAAATAAATCTGAAAACGTAAGAGCGCGTAATGAGATTTATAAAGTGTTAGTTAAAAGCAATTAATAATTAAAAGAGGAGTTATCTTTATTAAAATAGCTTCTCTTTACATTTAAAAATAGTACAGATGAAATTTAGTTTCAGATATTGTGTTGCCTCTCTATTGGCACTTATTGGTTTGTCAGGAAATGTTGTTGCACAGGAAGGGTTGTCTTCAGGTGAATCAAAGGTTAGTCAGTATAACCCTAATTCTGTTAACCCTATTCCTAAATATGAGCAACTTTATAAGCAAAGAATTTGGACTCGTGTTGATTTAGAACAAAAGCTTAACAAAGGTTTTTTTGCTAAAAATAATGAGTTTAGTAAGATCATCATCGATGCTGTTATGGCTGATCGAATCCAAAATATTTATTTTGAGGATTCTTTAACTAGGAAAATGACTAAAGCTGAGTTTGCAGAGCGTTTAAATAAAACGGAAGTGGACAATAGTGAACCGGAACAGCAGCCATTATACGAAGTGGATTATCCTTATTTTGAAGGGGATATTGTTGAGTATAACGGAACTAATTATATCTGTAATAGAGATTTGAGTGATAGTCAAATAGGAATTGCTCCATCATCTGATCCTGAGTTATGGGGTATTTATGGCGGAGAAGTGGCGGAGAAGTATTTTCCTACTGACATTACTTTGATGGAAGTTATGGAAGATATTATTATGGATAAAAGAAGGGCTCGCCAGTATAGAGATATTCAGTCGATTAAGCTTATTGTTCCAGGTAAATATTCCAATGATGGAGCTAATTACTATGTAGCTACATTTGCTTATAAAGATTTAGAACGTTTTTTTAGAGAACATCCGGAAAAGGCTGTTTGGTATAACCAGCAAAATAGTGCTGAAAATAGAAATCTTGGGGATGCCTTCTTACTAAGGTTATTCCATGGTGAATTATATAAAACAGAGAATCCTGATAACTTACCTATCGCTTCTGTGTATGAAGGTTCTGCAAAGCAGGGTTTAATGGCAAGTCAGTGGGAAGAAATGAAAATAATGGAGCGCGAGCATAATTTATGGTCATACTAGCTTGAAAAATTACTTTAGAAAAGCCTCTTTCTTAATTGGAAGAGGCTTTTTTTATGCTTTCAATTAGTATTGCAGCTTTATGTTTGCCAATTAAAGACTGCAATTCTTTGTATGGAACCGATTTAATTTTGGAAGGAGAAGAGTACGTTTTTAGGAGTAAGTTTTTGGTGTTTTCACCAATGCCTTTTATGTCATCTAAGAAACTTTTAATTTGATCCTTAGAGCGTTTGGATCTATGGAAAGTTATGGCGAAGCGGTGTGCTTCGTCTCTAAGTTGCTGTAATAATTTTAAAGCAGGAGATTTCTTGCTAATATGAATTGGTAAATTATCTCCTGGAAGGTATATTTCTTCTAGTCTTTTGGCAATCCCAATAATAGCTATTTTTCCATAAGTGCCACTTGTTTTTAATGCTTCTACAGCGGCAGAGAGTTGCCCTTTTCCTCCATCTATAAGGATTAGGTTAGGAAGTGGTTTCTCTTCTTTTAATAATCGCTCATACCGCCTACCTACCACTTCAGTCATAGAGGCAAAGTCGTCTGGGCCTGTTACTGTTTTAATGTTAAACTTGCGATATTCTTTTTTAGCGGGTTTCCCGTTTTTAAAGCAAACCATAGAAGCTACTGGATGAGTCCCTTGAATATTTGAATTATCGAAACATTCGATATGTACCGGTAGCTCGGTGAGATTTAAGGCTTTTTGAAGCAGTTCTAACCTTTTATCGTTTTTGTTGGTAATATCACTTTTTTGCTCACTATTTCTTTTAAAGAACAGTGCATTTTTTAAGCACATATCAACCAATTTCTTTTTATCTCCGATTTTTGGTTTCTCTATATATAAAGGCTCCGGTATTTCAAATATTTCGATGTTTGATAGAATTTTAGTTGGTGTTGAAATATCTATGTTTTGGATTAATTGAGGGATTGCTGCTATAATTATTTTAGAATCATGCTCTTCTAATTGTTTTTTTATTTCTAATGATTTTGATTCTATAATTGCCCCATTCGATACTTTCATAAAATTGAGGTATGCCTTTTTATCAGTACTAATAATAGCAATTACATATAGCGAATTTAGTTTAGGATTTACTATGATGGATTTGTTATAAAAAGTATTTAGTTGATCTAGTTTTATTTTAAACTCTTCTGCTTTCTCAAACTCAAGATTTGATGAGTGGAAATTCATTTTATCTTCTAAAAACCTTCTAGGTGCAGCAATGTTACCTTTCAGAATGTTTACAGCTTGCTTTAAATTATTATTATAATCGGTCTCCGTTTGTAGGTCTTCGCAAGGTCCTTTACAATTGCCAATATGATATTCCAGACATATTTTGTATTTCTGGTTTTTAATGTTTTGTTCGGTTAAATTATATTTACAAGTGCGTAACGAATATATTTTATTAACGAGATCTAGAACAGACCTCATTTTTACTACGCTAATATATGGGCCGTAAAAATCACCTTTAGCATTATCAATATTTCGAAGGCTGTAAATTCTAGGAAATCGTTGGTGGGTAACACAGATATAGGGAAATGATTTATCATCTTTTAAAAGAATGTTGTATTTTGGTTGATTCTCTTTTATTAGGTTGTTTTCCAAAAGTAATGCATCAAATTCAGTATTGGTAACCACAAAATCAATGTTGGCTATTTCGGAAACAAGTTTTTTAGTTTTTCTATTATGATTGGCACTCTTATTAAAATAGCTTGCTACTCTTTTTCGTAAGTCTTTCGCCTTACCAACATATATAAGAGTATTTAATTTGTTGAAATACTTGTAAACTCCCGGGTTATGTGGAATTGGGGCAAGCAATTTTTGCCGATTGAGCATTAGTTTATGCCCTCCTCATCCAAATCAACAGATAATGAATCTAATTTTCTCTGTAATAATGAGTCGGCAGGAGTAAGATTTAGTAAACTGTATTGACCACAATCTAGTGTTACAGAAAGGGGTTTTCGAGGCTTTTTAAAAGGCTGCATTTCATAACCTAATGAATCATCATTATACACTCGGGTCATAAAGTCGGCCCATATAGGTAAGGCCATATAGGCGCCCTGCCCGTATTTTATTGAGGGAAAATGGATAGCACGGTCATCTCCACCTACCCAAACACCGGCAACTAACTCCTCCGTAACTCCCATAAACCAACCATCCGAATAGTTTTGAGTAGTACCTGTTTTGGCTCCAATCTCATTCCCATTTCTTAATAAGTTGTATTGGTAATCAAGTTTTCGTGCGGTTCCTCCTTCTTCTTCAAGTGTTCCTTTTAGCATATGGAGCATTAAATAGGCATCTTCAGGGCTCAATGCCTGTTTCTGTTGCGGAACATATTGTTGGATAATATCCCCATTTTTATCTTCTATCCTTGTAATGTAAAATGGTTTAGTCCAAACCCCTCCATTTACAAAGGCACTATAAGCTCCAACCAGTTCGTAAACAGAAACATCACTCACACCTAACGCCAAAGAAAGAACGGGAGCTAACTCACTTTCTATACCCAATGATCTTGCTTTAGCCACCACATTTTCGGGCCCAACTAAACTCATAATTTTGGCAGTAACCGAATTTTTTGATTGTGCCATCCCTTTCCTAATGGTCATTTTTTCACCAGTAAATTTCATATTGGCATTTTCTGGCGACCAAGTAGGAGGGACGCCTCCTGTTTCGTAGGTTCTTCGTTCATCCATTACTTCGTAGCAAGGGTAATAGCCATTTTCTATAGCGGTAGCATACACTATTGGTTTAAATGTAGAACCTGGTTGATTTTTACCTTGTTTTACATGGTCGTATTTAAAGTATTTATAATTTATACCTCCTACCCAGGCTTTTATATGACCTGTATGAGGATCCATGGCCATAAAACCAGCTTGCAAGAATTTTTTATAGTATCGGAGTGAGTCCATAGGGCTCAAAACAGTGTCCACATCTCCTTTCCAAGTAAAAATTCTCATCTTTTTAGGAAGGTTGAGGACAATGTTTATAGAATCAGAATCTGCTCCATATTTCTTTTTTAGCTTCCTGTAATGCTCAGTTCTCTTTATTACATGGCCAATAAAATTCTTAATTTCTTTTCCGTGTTCATCAACCCAAGGGTTACGCTTACCCCACGAATCGTTAAATGTTGTTTGTAAAGAGTCCATCCACCAACTCATTGCATTTTCAGCGTATTGTTGCAAATCCTTATCTATAGTTGTATGAATTTTTAACCCTGACTCGTATAAATCTATGCCACGCTCCTTACAAAATTTTAACAAGTCGTTTTGAATAACAGCTCTAAAGTAATTGGCTAGTCCTGTATTTTGATTGGCAACCTTATAATTACTTAAATCTATAGGTAGCTGAATGAGTGAGTCGTATTCAACTTTTGATATTACATGTTGCCTCTGCAGTTTTAATAAAACCTCGTTGCGTTTTTTAAAAGAATTATCGTAATTCAGAATAGGATTAAATCTCGTAACAGCTTGCAAAAGGCCAATTAATGTGGCGGATTCCTGATAATTTAGCTCAGAAGGTTCTTTACCAAAAAAAGTAACCGAAGCTGCCTTTATTCCGAAAGCATTGCTGCCAAAGTCAACCGTGTTGAGGTATAGAGCAATAATTTCTTCTTTTGTAAATGTTTCTTCAAGTGTAACAGCAATGAGCCATTCTTTTGTTTTGGAAACAATTAGTCTGGGGACTTTTCCAAGTTTAGTAATGCTTCCCTCCATTGTTTCATCCCTTGTTGAGTATAGTTTTTTGGCCAACTGCTGAGTAATGGTGCTTCCTCCACCTGCAAGATTAAAAGTTAATAAGCCTTTTACTACCCTTAAATAAGCTATTAAGTCAAGCCCAGAATGGTTATAGAAGCGATGATCTTCAGAAGCTACTAAAGTGTTTTTTAAGTTATCTGATAATTGATCGTAAGTTACCTGGCTCCGGTTTGACCTAAAATACTTTCCCATTTCTTCCCCATTGGCATAGTACAAGGTTGAGGAAAGGTCTGTTTCAGGGTTTTCTAACTGGCTTAGAGCTGGCATTTTGCCAAAAAGCCCAAATAAATCATTTGAAACTGCATAAATATAGAAAGGCAGGCCTGCAAAAAGACCAATGAATAAAATCCATACTAGCCAAACCAGCTTGGTTTTTAAATTTCTATCTTTCTTTAGTTCACTCATCAATAGTTTGCTTCAAAAAAAGTGAGGTAAGTATCAACTTCTTTGGTTTGAAATAGTAATTCAAAATTTAACTTCGAAATCACAAAAGTAACATTTTTGACTGATTGCTCAGATTTTATTAAGTCATAAAATAACAATGACTCTTCTTTGCTCTTAAAAGGTTTTACTATAATGAAAGAACTAGTTGCCGTTAAATCTAGTTTTCCTACTGTTAAGTTACTATTTGCAAATTGTGCATTAACTAGTCTATTTATTACTTCCAAAGACGTTTTTTCAGAAGTGGAATCTGCAACAAGAATGAAATAGTGATCTTGATCCGCTACTACTTTGCTAAACCTTGTTTCTTTTAGTTTAACTAAACTGTTTTGATAATTTTTAGACGCTTCAAGCAGGGTTTTAGCGTATTCGTTTAAATCTCCTTCGGGATACATTATCATAAAGTCATTTAAAGCTAATTGGTATTCTGGGAGTGGTTCGGTTTTGCCAATTATAAGTGTATTAAGCATCCTGAAATTAGCTGTAAACTCAGCTTCTGGAAAATCTGCAACAGCAGAAGATATAAATATTTTTGCACTTTCATAATCTCCCTCCTTAAAAAGTTTGTATGCTTTTTTATATTCTTGAGCTAGTTTTTCATTAGCTTTTTTGCTTTCTTCTGCAAATTGCGGGTTTAAAATAAGGTTGGCGTATAGAGAGTTTGGGTATTTCTTAAATAATATATCTTTATGTGACTTTGCGTTGTTAGGGTTTTTTTCAAGCTCGATTAAATATAATAAGTATAGCACCTCTGGTTCATAAAGTGTTTCTTTATACCTGCTTAATAAAATTTTATAATTTTCAACTGCATTTTGGTCTTCTTCTAATTCGAAATGATAAATATTTGCCAGATTATAATAAGCATCTTCAAGCTTTTTATGTGCATTAGCAATATCTTCTTTGGTTTGAGGAATTTGTTTATAAAAGCCAGTGGCTATATCAATTGCTGAATTACCTTCCTCTTCTTTGGAGCTTACTTCTTCTGAATCATCTGTGATGTCCTCATTCAAATCTGCTTCAATCACAGATGATTTTATTGATCTCCTCCAATGATCTTCAAGAACTCTTTCTCCCCAAATATTCTTAAACTCGGTTCTTCCTTTACTAACTGCGGCTGGGTTAGTAAAGTACCAACTTCCTCCACCAATACCCGTGGGTTCTTGATTAAATGAAAAGAAACTTTCAGCAGCTTCTTTTTTTCTTTCTTTCTCTTGTGCTGCATCTTCCAGTGCTTTTCTATGTTCTGCTTCAGCCACAAATAAGGCCATTACTTCTGACGAATCTTTTGTTGAGAGAGTTAATAAACTATCCTGAAGAGTAATAGTGTTTATTTGTTCAACGAATCTTGTAAGTACTTCGTTTCTAGCTGCAACTTTTTCATACTCCTCGTAAGTTTTAGGTAAAGTGTTAACGGCACTATCATAATAGGCTTGGGCTATGCTATAATCCTTTAGTGTATCATAATAAACTTCTCCAAGGCTTAAATATGCCAATCCTTTAATTCTAGGGTTATTTTTACTGTTTTGAATAGACAGGTTAAAGTTTTTAAGTGACTCAGAAAGATAGCCTTGTTTTAATTCGAACTTGGCCCATTCAAAATAAATCCTATCTTGGAACTCTCTATTTTTTTCATCCTTAACTAATTTTTTAAAGTATTTTCTTACATCCTTAATATCACTTCGTTCACCCAATTGTGTTACTTGAGCCATATTTAGCTTAGCATAAAAAGAAAGTTCATATTCGGGGTTACTGCGTATGCATTTTTTATAATAATCGAAAGCGGCTGATTCAAATCCTATTTCTTGATAAACCTGGCCTATTATGAAAAATAGCCTTGCCCTTTCTTGCTTAGTTAACAGAAGATCTGCAGCAACAAGGTTTTTTACCATATTATTTTTTTGATCGAGCTTTTGATAATAAAAAGCCTTCATAAGGTAAAAGAATTTCAAGTTTTTTTCATTGAGCTTTTCTCTGCTCAGGAAATCTGAAACGGCCTCAGCATTGGTCATTTCATTATTCTCAATAAAGGTTCTCATTAGGTTAATTAGTGCCCAATGTTTGGCATTTACATCTTCGCCTTTTGTGTTTACATACTTAAAAGTTTCAATAGCATTGGGATAATCATAGCCATACATTCTTGCTTGGCCAATAATATTATAGCTGTCGTCAACCCATTTGCTGTTTTTATGATATTGGATTACGATGGAAGCTTTTTTTATAGCTTCTTCCACTTCAACCTTATACGTTTCTTTATTGGCAGAGTCAATCGCAGGAAAAATGGGCAGGATGTGATCATAATCTATTGATTGGCTTGCCTTAATACCTTCTTCGATAGAGGTAATTTGAGCAAGAGCATAGAAATAGGCATTATAATGTGCTGTAGTATTATGGTATGCCCTATTTAGCGGAGCATTTTTTTCTGAAGAACAGGAATAAAAAAATGCAGTTGCAAGCAACAAGAGTAAAAAAGTTGTTCTGAGTGATTTGTTCAATTGATATTACTTGTGGTTTCCCTTTTAACCAAAACGTTATTTTTTTTCAATTAATACAATAATACTTTTTTATCTCTATTTTTGCCCCAAAATAGTAGTACTAAGCCCTTGAAACCTAAAAAAACTTTTTCCAACTGGTTAACAGAACGATACCTCTTAATAATTCGAAATGAAGAGAATTTTGCCGAAAAAAGGTTTTTAGGATTTACTTATGCAAAGTTTTTGCTTTTTTCATCGTTACTTTTTCTAACTCTGTTGGTTGTAAGTTTATTTTTAAGCCGCACATTATTAGAAAAGTGGTTTGATCCAAGACATGCTCAAATTGAGGCAAACAAAAAATTATATACCCTTTCATTAAAACTTGATTCGCTTGAGCTTGAGGTACAGCATAAAGATCAGTTTATCTCTTTGTTCAAAGGGTTTTTAACAGGAAATATTGATTCAGCAAGAATTGATAGTTTTCGCCAGCGCTCATCGCTACAGGATCGAAAATACATTGATTTATCCACTTCACCTATTGATTCACAGCTAAGGAAAGAGTTTGAATTTGTAGATTCCACGATTAATTTAACTTCCAGATCGGTAAGTGAATTACAAGAAATGTTTTTATATCCTCCAATTTCAGGTTTAATTTCTCAAAAATTTGATATTCATGAAGATCATTTTGGAGTAGATATTGTATCAAAAAAGAATGAACCCATCATGAGCGTGGCCAGTGGCACGGTTATAATTTCATCTTGGACACAAGATTCAGGTTATGTAATTGCCGTACAGCATAGCTCTAACCTTATATCGGTTTATAAGCATAATGCTGAGTTATTAAAAAAAACAGGTAGTTTTGTAACTGGAGGAGATGTAATTGCCATAATTGGCAATACGGGAGATTTAACAGATGGTCCACATCTTCACTTTGAACTCTGGTATAAAGGTAATGCCGTAAATCCAGAGGATTTTATTTTGTTTTAAATACTCGTAATATAAATAATAACATGTTTAACAAGGATGAAAAAAAAGTAGCTGAAGAGCTAAGCAATTCTAGTAATATTATTGGCAAAGGAACCACCCTGGAAGGGAACATTGAGGCCTACGGTAATATTAGAGTTGAAGGACGAGTAGTTGGCAGTATTGTTACAAAATCGAAGGTCGCATTAGGGCAATCGTGTAAAGTAGAAGGCAATATTTTAGCGCAAAATGCTGAAGTTGCCGGAGAGGTTAAAGGAATTGTGGAAGTTTCTGACCTATTATTATTAAAGTCTTCAGCAGTTATTCACGGAGATATCGTCACCAATAAATTAATTGTAGAGTCTGGTGCAACTTTTAATGGAGGTTGTAAAATGGGTGTTTCAATTAAAGAAATAAAAATTGGTGAAAACGGACAGTCGAAAGAACTCTTTAAAAAAGCAGCCAAAACCGCTTAATAAATACCTTAAGTATTCAGGATTAGCTTTTCAGTTTCTAGGAGCCATATTATTGGGCTTTTGGGTTGGCAAATGGTTAGATAATAATTACCAAACTGAAAGACCTTGGTTTACTTTGGGCTTTATGGTGTTTTTTTTAATAGCCACCTTAATTAAGGTAATCAGAGATATCACACATGAGTAAAATTTATGTATTTTTATTAAAACTTGTAGCTTTAAGTTTGGCAATTGCAGGTGCAGGTTATGCTTTAATGCATTATCAGGTTGCTTCCTTGCCTACAATGTTTTACCAACTTGTTACTTTTTACTTTTTAATTTCTATGATGGCCTTTTTGGTTAATATGAAGGCGATGGAAAAGGAGAGTGAAATAGCTGTATGGTATTATATGGCTTCTATTATGTTTAAATTTTTGTTGGCAGCCATTTCAGTAGTAGTACTTACCAAATTTTTCCCTGAGCAAAAGAAGAATATCGTTTTTACAAGCTTTGCTTTATACCCACTTTATGAAGCCATGGTAATTTTTGATGTTTATAAACGCATTCGTTCATAGATTTTATAATAAATCGTTTCATTTAGAAACTTAACTTTATACTTTTGCAGTCGCAATTAGAATTGACCCTGATATTTAGGAAGTTATATGACATCATTGTTCGCAAAAGGGAGAAAAACCTTTAAAAATTTAGCAGTAATACTATTTTTTATAGCTGCTCCCGTACTTATAGCTAGCGCTAGCAGTTCAGAAGAAAGTGCTGATGAAAAATTCAGCCCCTCTGAAATGATTATGCATCATATTCAAGATACGCATGAATTTCATATTGGAGGCAAGTTAGCTATGCCGCTTCCTGTAATTTTATGGACAGAGCACGGGCTAGACGTATTTATGTCTGGTGGGTTTTACCATAATGAGGATAATACAATTACTACGAGTAAAGGGTCATATGTATTGCAGCATGAAAAAATTTATTATGCAGGAGAGCATAGTGAAGATGGGCATTCAGCAAGACCTTTGGATTTTTCCATCACGCGGAATGTATTTTCTCTGCTCTTATCTTTTGCTTTCATAGCATGGATTTTCATTTCCATTGCTAACAGCTATAAAAAGAGAGGCACTGCAGCGCCTAAAGGGATGCAATCATTTTTCGAGCCTATTATTATTTATGTGAGAGATGAAATTGTAAAACCCAATGTGGGTGAAAAAAAATATGCTAAGTATTTACCTTACTTACTAACATTATTTTTCTTTATATGGATTAATAATATGATTGGCTTAGTGCCTTTCTTTCCTGGAGGTTCAAACCTTTCGGGTAATATTGCATTTACATTTACGCTTTCAATATTAACCTTTTTAATTGTACAGTTTAGTGCAAATAAGGGGTATTGGAAGCATATATTTTGGATGCCTGGTGTGCCAATTCCAGTGCGGTTTATTCTTGCACCAATTGAATTGTTGGGTACAGTTTCGAAGGCATTCGCATTAATGATACGTTTGTTTGCTAATATTTCTGGAGGCCATATTGTGGTACTTAGTTTAGCATCCATGGTGTTTATGTTTAAATCGTATGTTGTGGGTGGTGTTGTTGCTCCTTTCATATTATTTATTATGGTATTGGAATTAATGGTGGCGGCAATTCAAGCGTATGTTTTTACGTTGCTAACATCATTGTTTATAGGTATGGCCGTTGCAGAAGACGACCACCACTAAATTGTTTTTTTAACTAAAAAGTCAAATTATTATGACAATTACAGGACTTGCTGCTGGATTATCAGTATTAGGTGCGGGCCTCGGTATCGGTAGGATCGGAGGATCAGCAATGGAAGCAATCGCTAGACAACCAGAAGCTACTAACAAAATTCAAACTGCAATGATTATTTCTGCAGCTTTGATTGAAGGTGTAGCTTTCTTTGGGGTAGCTACAGCTTTGATGTAGAAATTTGAAATGGCTGTCGCTAGGGCAGCCATCTCTTTTTTTAAGTATTAAAAAGAATTTAATTTATATATAATGAATCTGTTAACTCCTGATTTAGGCTTAGTTGTTTGGACTAGTATCGCATTTTTAATGTTGGTATTTCTCCTTTCAAAATTTGCCTGGAAACCAATTCTTCAAACATTAAAAATCCGAGAAGAATCCATTGATGAAGCTTTAAAAGCGGCTGAGTTAGCTCGCGAAGAGATGGGTGAGCTAAAAGCTGATAATGAAAAATTATTAGTAAAAGCCAGAGAAGAGCGTGAGCAATTACTTCGTGATGCCAGCAAAGCAGCTAGCATGATTAAAGAAGAAGCTAAAACCGATGCAGAAGTCATTACTAAAAGAATGATGGAAGATGCAAAAGCTGGTATAGAAGCTGAAAAACAATCTGCTTTAGCAGAAGTTAGAAGTCAGGTAGCTAACCTTTCGGTTGAAATTGCTGAAAAAATTATTCGTAAAAATTTAGAGAACGATAAGGCGCAAAAAGCGTTGGTAGATGAGTTCTTAAACGATAAAAGCTTTAATTAATAATGAGTTCTCACAGAGCATCAGTACGATACGCAAAATCAGTGATTGAGCTTGCTCAGGCTCAAAAATCATTAGAGAAGGTAAAAGAAGATATGCTTTTATTCACACAAGTTATTAATGACAATCGTGAGTTAGAAGTAGTACTTAAAAACCCAATTGTCCCTACTGATAAGAAGAAAGCTATTTTAAAGGCATTATTTGAAAATAGAATTCAGCCATTAACCTATAAGGCCTTCGAACTTATTGTATCAAAAAATAGAGAAAGCATACTGGATGAGATTGCCGTTGAATTTGTTAACCAATACAATGTGCTAAAAGGAATTGCTGTAGCAACTGTTATTACTCCTTATAAGCTTGGTAAAGAGCAACGTGAAGAAATAACTAAAATTGTTGCTGATATTACTGGAATGAAAGTTGAATTAGCTGAAGTGCTTGACGAAACATTAATTGGTGGGTTTGTACTTAAAATAGGCGACAAACAAATTGATGAGTCGGTTAAAACCAAATTAGCTAACATACAAAGAGCACTAGTTGCTTAATAGAATTGAATTAAAGAATAGAAATAAATATTTCAGAAATGAACGATATTAGACCAGATGAAGTTTCGGCCATATTGAGAGAACAACTTTCAGGTGTGAAATCTGAGGCTGAACTAGAAGAGGTAGGTACGGTATTGCAAATCGGTGACGGTGTTGCACGTATTTACGGCCTTACTAAAGCAGAAGCAGGTGAACTTCTTGAATTTGAAAATGGTGTACAAGCATTGGTGCTTAACCTTGAAGAAGACAATGTAGGAGCCGTTCTTTTAGGACAATCTAAAGGTATTAGAGAAGGAGATACAGTTAAAAGAACTAATAAAATTGCTTCTATTCAAGCAGGAGATGGTTTAATTGGCCGTGTTTTAAACACACTTGCTGAGCCTATCGATGGTAAGGGAGCTATTGAAGGCGATTTATTTGAAATGCCCATGGAGCGTAAAGCACCAGGTGTTATTTTTCGTCAGCCAGTAACAGAGCCCCTTCAAACTGGTATTAAAGCAATTGATTCTATGATTCCTATTGGCCGTGGTCAAAGAGAATTAATTATTGGTGACAGGCAGACTGGTAAAACAGCGGTTGTTATCGATACTATTATCAATCAAAAAGAATTTTACGATAAAGGAGAACCTGTTTATTGTATTTATGTGGCTATTGGACAAAAAGCATCAACAGTTGCAAATACGGTGGCTGCTTTAACTAAAGCAGGTGCAATGGACTACACGGTTATTGTTTCAGCTTCGGCTTCTGATCCTGCTCCAATGCAGTTTTATGCTCCGTTTACGGGTGCAGCTATTGGGGAGTATTTCAGAGATACAGGTCGTCCTGCTTTGGTAATTTATGATGATTTATCGAAACAAGCCGTTGCCTATCGTGAAGTTTCTCTTTTATTGAGAAGACCTCCTGGACGAGAAGCATATCCCGGTGATGTGTTTTACCTTCACTCGCGTTTATTAGAGCGTGCGGCCAAGGTAAATGACAATACGGATATTGCAAAAGAAATGAATGATTTACCTCCTTCATTAGAAGGTATGGTAAAAGGGGGTGGTTCTTTAACTGCACTACCAATTATTGAAACACAAGCAGGTGATGTTTCTGCGTATATCCCTACCAATGTAATTTCAATTACTGATGGTCAGATTTTCTTAGAAACAAACTTATTTAACTCAGGTATTCGTCCTGCAATTAACGTGGGTATTTCGGTATCACGTGTGGGTGGTAATGCGCAGGTTAAATCAATGAAGAAAGTATCTGGTACACTTAAGCTAGACCAAGCTCAATTTAGAGAATTAGAAGCTTTTGCCAAATTTGGATCTGATTTGGATGCAGCAACACGGTTAACGATTGATCGTGGTATGAAAAATCAGGAGATTTTGAAGCAGCCTCAATATACCCCTGCTAAGGTTGGAGATCAGGTAGCAATTATTTTTGCTTCTACTAAAGGGCTTACAGATACGGTTGCAGTAGAAAAAATGAGAGCTTTTGAAACTGAGTTTATCGCTGAAATGAACAATAAGCATAAAGATGTTATTGACTCATTAGGAGCTGGTAAATTTGATGATAGCCTAACGGATGTGCTTAGAACTGTGGCTAAAGAAGTAGCTAAAAACTACGCTAAATAATTAAAACATCATAGCGAAGGAGGAACCCCGATAGCTATCGGGGAAGCTATCTGTATCAATTTAGGTCGGATTGCTTCGTGCTTCGCAATGACGTAATTGTATTTTATGACGTTAATAAATACGTTTAAACGATGGCAAATCTTAAAGAAGTAAAAACGAGAATTTCTTCTGTACAATCTACACAGCAGATTACAAAAGCCATGAAAATGGTGGCTGCTGCCAAACTGCGTAGAGCGCAGGATAGCATTATTCAAATGCGGCCTTATGCTCAAAAGCTAGATAGTATTTTGGTTGGGGTTTCTGCAAGCTTAGATACTGAAGAGAATGTTTTTAGTGAGGAAAGAGAAGTTAATTCTGTCTTAATAATTGCTATTACTTCCGATAGAGGCTTGTGTGGCCCATTTAATTCGAACGTGTTTAAGGCTACGAATGCACTTATAGCAGATAAGTATGCCAATCAATTTAAAGAAGGTGGTGTTACCATTTTGCCAATTGGCAAAAAGGCTCTTGATTATTTTTCTAAAAGAGACTTTATTGTTGAGAAGAAATTTGGAGAGTTATTTGGCAAACTAAGTTTTGGTGAAGCAATGAAAGCTGCTGAATTTGCGATGAAAGGGTTTGAGAATAAGAAGTTTGATGCGGTTGAAATTGTTTATAATGAGTTTAAAAATGTAGCTACACAAATTATGTGTACAGATCAGTTTCTTCCTATTGTTTCTAATGAAGAAGAAGGCTCCTCTGTTAATAACGACTACATTTACCAACCTAATCAAGATACATTAGTAGAGCACTTGATTCCAACTTCGTTAAGAATAAAGCTCTATAAAGCTTTATTAGAGTCGAATGCTTCAGAGCATGGAGCGCGAATGACAGCCATGGATAAGGCAACTGATAACGCAGGTGATTTATTGAAGGAACTTAAACTTAAGTATAACCAAACTCGTCAGGCGGCTATTACCAACGAAATATTAGAAATTGTTGCGGGGGCGGAGGCTCTTGGGTAGCCTTTTACCTACCCTATTTAGCAAAGGGGAAAAAGTAGGTATCCTACACTTTTATTGCTCATATACTCTGATGAACTTTTTAATGCCATTTTTAATTTTAAATAAATGAATGTTGTTTTCCTTTTTACTTTTCTCAGAATGGGATTGATTAATCAACTCAGTTAACTCTTCAGCACTTTTCGGATTAAAATACAAACTGTGCTCTCCGCCAGCTTCTTCTAAACAACTAGAGTTAGAGGCAATTACTGGTGTGCCACTAAACCTTGCTTCTAATATGGGTATGCCAAACCCTTCGTAAAAACTTGGAAATATGAATACAGAAGCCATTTGGTAAAATGAGGATAACTCCAATGGAGTTGGATTTGCCACCTCACTGGCAAACCTCACTTGAGATAATAAATTGTGTTTAGTAGCATATTCAATAAGAACCTTTTTATAGGCACCTCCTTTTCCTACAATTACCAATGATAAATCAAATTTCCCTTTTAAAAGGTTGAGAGCCTCTAATATGACCTTTACATTTTTGTTCTCATTTAGGGCGCCTACGTATAAAATATAATCTTTAGGTAGATTCCATTTTGTTTTAACTTGTTCAAGCTCTGTCTGTGTTCTCTTCTCATAAAAAACCTCATTACAGCTTTGGTAAATAACACTAATTTTATTTTCAGGAACACCAAACGTATTGATGATGTCGCTTTTAGTTTGCTCCGAAATGGCAATAATATGATCGGCATTATGTACAGCAAATTTAGCTTTGCTAAAATAAATTTTGCGATCAATAGGGGTGTAAAACTCAGGATGTTTTAAAAATATTAAATCGTGGATAGTTACAATAGACTTAGCTCCAGATTTTTTAATGTCTTTAGGTAGTTCTTGTGCTAGTCCATGAAAAACATCAATCTTGTTTCTTTTAATGTCTTTTCCCATCCTTAAACTTCGCCAGGCACTTTTAGATATGGCTCCGAGTAGGCTCGTTGGGGTATGAATAGAAAGAGTATCTTTATTTATGAATTCAGGGTTTATGTACTTATCAGAATGGTTGGGGGTAAATAAATGGTAATCGTACTCGGGGGCATGCTTAACTAGCCCATACAAGAGGTTGCGGGCATAATTGCCCAATCCTCTATCGTTTAAAAATAAGCGTTTCGCTTCAAACCCAATTCGCATAGCCTCAAATCTAGGGCAAAGATTTATTGTAAGTAAATTAAAATCTTTTTTATTTTCAACCATTACTATTTTACTTTTAGGGGAATAATCGTATTATGATCTTTCCCGCATCCTTTCAGCCCAAAAAAATACTAGTAATCAAGCTAAAAAAGCTTGGAGATGTATTAGGAACAACTCCCTGTGTAAGGCAATTAAAACAGCTATACCCAGAAGCTGAAATTACTTTTTTATCTGAACCCTTAGGGGCTCAAGTCTATGAATTTTCGAGCCATATTAAAGAGGTTTGGATTCTACCTAGAAAACCAAAGGTATTGGAGTACTTAAAAATGATTAAGAAGGTAAATCAAGGTAAATTTGATGTTATAATTGATTTATATCACCATAATAAAACAGCTTTAATGGCTATGTTTAGCGGGGTAAGGTATCGGCTGGGGTTTACACACGAAAATGAAAAGGTTTGGTCTTATAATTATACGGTTAGTCTTACTTCGCATGAAAAAATAGCCGTAAACAGCACTCATCACCAATTGAAGCTAACAAATTTAATTGGAACTAATTACGTTGATGATGCAATAGAATTTAAAATAAGTGACCGAGAAAAAAAGTTTGGGCAAAATTTTAGCAAAGAACATAATTTAGAGGCCAATACCATTGCGTTTTGTGTTCAGTCGGAACGTAAAGAGGCTCAAGTGCCACTGGAATTATGGGTTAAAATCGGAGACTATCTTACTGGAAGGGGAAATAAACTTCTTTTTATTTATGGTCCGGGAGAGAAAGAGAAGGCTAATATCGTTTTTCAGCAACTCAACAATAAAACTGCTTGTATAATTGACTACTCTGTTCCAAAAGTGGCAGAAACAAGAGCTATTTTGGAACATTGTGCTATGTATGTAGGCAACGATGGAGGGAATAAGCACTTAGCAGTAGCAGCAGGGATACCTACAATTGGACTCTTTTATGGAGATAGCCCAACAGTTTGGACTCCGAATAAACCACAGCATCGATTTCTTCAAACAAAAGAAAATTTAACTGCGTATAATGATTTTTTAATGATATATGAGAAATGGAAAAAGTCGCAAAAAAAATCATAGATGACCATTAGCGGATATACTTTTGTTAGAAATGCCACTAAACTGGCCTACCCTTTAAAGGAGTCAATTCTTTCAATACTGGAGTTGGTAGATGAATATGTAATTGCTTATATAAAAGGGGATGAAGATGATAACACATTAGAGGTTATCCGTTCAATTAAAACTGATAAAATAAGAATTATTGAAGCTAATTGGGAGCCGGAAAAGTTTAAGCAAAACACATTATACGCTTACTTATCTGATGTAGCTAAAAAAGAGTGTAAAGGAGATTGGCTTTTTTACTTGCAAGTTGATGAAGTAGTACATGAAAAATATTTAAACACAATAAAAGATGCTTGCAAACACTATTTGAATAATTCTAATGTTGAAGGACTATTATTTAATTACAGGCATTTTTGGGGCGATTATAACCATTGTTTTACTCATCATGGGTGGTATCCAAGAGAAATAAGGATAATTAAAAATCTACCCGAAATCCATTCCTGGCGAGATGCCCAGTCCTTTAGGTTCTATTCTCAATTTGAACCTTCAACTACGTTTTATCAGTCAAAGGAAGTTGCCCGAAAACTTAAAGTGGTTCATATTAGAGCAGAGATTTATCATTATGGGTGGGTTCGCCCTCCTTACACTATGTCAACCAAGCAAGACAGAATGGTTGAAACCTGGGAAGGGCAAAAGGCTGAATCTGTAATTATTGATTTTGATTATGGGCCACTAAACTGGGTGCCTTTGTTCACAGGCACTCACCCAAAGGTAATGGCAGAGGCTGTTAGCAAAATATTTTGGAAGGATGATTTGCAGTATAATGGAAGGCCAAATAGGAACCGAAGACTCTATAAACACGAAAAGTTAAAATACAGAGTAAAATCTTGGATAGAACTTAACTTATTAGGAGGTAAAGAAATTGGAGGGTTTAAAAATTACAAAATAGTGGCTACATTTAAGTAACAAAATAGCTTGTTATGAAAATCCTATCCGCAGGGCAAACAAGAATAGTAGATGCTTATACCATAGAACATGAGCCTATTACATCTATTGATTTAATGGAGCGTGCTTCGCAAGCGTTTGCAGATTGGTTTACCTTAAAATTTAGTGTAAATAAGGACTTGCTGGTTATTGCCGGCTCCGGTAATAATGGAGGAGATGCTTTGGCCATTGCAAGAATTCTTTACGAAAAGAAATACCATGTAAAAGTGTATCTGGCTTCCCCTCAAAGCCAGGGTTCTGATGATTATGCCATTAATTTAAAAAGGTTGCCTCCTGAAATTAAAAGAATTGAGCAGCTTGATTTTAATTGCGACATAATTATCGATGGTATTTTTGGCTCTGGTATTTCCAGGCCTGTTCTCGGAGAATTGGGCACTCTTGTTGACCATATTAACTCTTCGGGCAAAAAAATTGTGTCAATAGATATTGCTTCAGGCCTTAACCCCGATGAGCTGCCAGCAGAAGGAAGTGTTATTGAACCAACATTTACGGTAAGTTTTCAGCTACCCAAATTAGCCTTTATGCTGCCCGAAAACAGCCCTTATGTTGGGCAATGGAGCCTGGCTGATATAGGCCTAAGCAAAAAAGCCATTGAATTACAGGCAAGCAATTACCATTACTTTACTAAAGAAGAGGCTAAAAAAATAGTTAAGCCCAGATTAAAATTTGCTCATAAAGGTGTTTTTGGGCATGCTTTAATAATTGGAGGTAGTTTTGGGAAAATCGGGGCAAATATTCTGGCCTCAAAATCTTGCTTAAGAGCCGGAACGGGGCTTGTTACTTCGTTAGTTCCTAATTGTGGATACTCTGTTTTACAAACAACCCTACCCGAAGCCATGTGTATAACCAGTGGTGATAAGCATCTTGTAAATTTGGAGATAGACAATCTTTCAAGCTATTCAACTTTGGGTATTGGTCCGGGTATTGGCACCAATTTAGAAACCTTAAGTTTACTGTTAACATTAATTAAAGGGTATAAAAAACCAATAGTATTAGATGCAGATGCCCTTAATTTAATTTCTCAAAACCCGGAACTTATCGAACTGGTATCCAAAGAGAGCATACTTACGCCACATGTGGGTGAGTTTAACAGGCTAATTGGCAAAGCCTCTAATAGTTTAGATAGAATTGAAAAACAAAGAGCTTTTTCAGTGGAACATCAGTTAATTATTGTATTAAAGGGAGCGCACACCTCTATCTCACATGTAGATGGGACGGTTTGGTTTAATTCAACCGGCAACCCGGGCATGGCAACGGCCGGTAGTGGCGATGTGCTTACAGGTATAATTACAGGGTTGCTAGCTCAAGGATATAACCCATTTGATGCAGCAAGGTTGAGTGTTTTTGTACACGGAAAAGCAGGTGATATGGCATCGGCAGAGCTTGGAGAAGCTTCTGTTATAGCTTCGGACATCACCGAACGAATATCTTCTGCTTTTATTTCATTAAATTAAAACCTGCTCTTGAACGTCATTCAGAGGGCTACGCCCGAAGAATCTCCATCTGATTATGGAATAAAAATTGAATGCCTTGAGATAAAAATGAAAGGAGGATTTATTTACATATTAACCAGTAAAGCCAATAAAGTTCTTTATAACAGGAGTAACTTCTGATTTAGCAGGCAGAATTATGGAACATAATAATGAGCAATATCCGTACAGTTTTACCGCTAAGTACAAGTGTAAAAAGTTAATAACCTGAGGTAGTTTAGGGAAGTTTCGCTAAAGCCCGAAGGGGAAATAGCTAAGCAGGCAATCTTTTGGAAATAAAACCCTTGAAATAATCCATTATAACTTCAGTTTTTATTTCCAAAAAACCTCACCTACTATTATATTTTCTGACAGCATTCCTTAGGTCGAACTCAGGTTAATATATTTTGAAAATTTTGATGATATAATATCAGCTATCGAAAGAGAGAAGTATATAAGGGAAAGAGCAGAGATTTTAAACTAAATTTAATTACTTCTGTAAACCCTGGGTTTAATGATTTGTGGCATCTAATAAAAAACTGGTAGTGTTTATAATATTATTGTTCCTAACTGAGATTCTTCGGGCGTAGCCCTCTGAATGACGAGTTTTTTAGTGCCAAAAGCAAATGGGCATTTTTTATATTGTTTAGCTGGTGATGTTGTCAAATCGAATCTTGGGGAAGCCTCAATTTTGCCTCAGCCCTGACGAAACGAATATCTTATGCTTTTATTTCATTAAATTAAAACCTTTTCAAAAAAAGCTCGTTATTTGTGTAGAAGATTTAAACTATTTGGCGCAATTATTGTCAAAGTAGTAAAAAAAGAAAATGGGAAAGCTAAAAATTATACTTGTATCTACTTTATTTATGTTCGTAGGCTTTACGGTTTATGCACAAAATGATAGTGGGTATCCTTCCTTTTCTTCTAATGATTTGAAAATTGAGAATAAAATTCAAATCTACCCAAACCCTGGTGTTGATTTTCTAAAAGTAAGTATCGAGGCCTCTACATTGGTAAATCCTAAAATTGTTATTCATTCTATAATTGGCACTAAATTGGAAATTTATACTGAAAAGACAAGTGCTAACCAATTTACCGTTAATGTTAAAAACCTGCCCGCAGGGTATTACTTAATAGCGGTTAAAGACGCATCTACCGGATTTAGTGAAACCTATAAGTTTCTTAAACGGTAACTAAAATTTAGTCCCGCAGTTTTTACAATAGTTGGCATTAGCTTCGCTTTCCTGCTGCTCACAATTTAAGCATATTTTTGAACCGGCTATACTTGACTGATACATTGATTTGCCAATTTCAGCCGTAACAATCCCGGTAGGCACTGCAATAATGGCATAACCTAAAATCATTATAAGTGCTGCAATAGACTGCCCAATTACGGTTATAGGGGCAATATCGCCATACCCAACAGTTGTTAGGGTTACAATGGCCCAGTAAATAGACCGTGGAATACTTGTAAAACCATTTACGCCTCCTTCAATTAAATACATAATTGTACCCATTATTATTACAATAATGCTTACAGCCGTAACAAAAACAATAATTTTGGGTTGGCTGGCCTTTAGTGCTTTTTTAAGTTGCGAGGCTTCTCCAACAAAACGAGCTAATTTAAAAATTCGAAAAACCCGAAGAAGCCTGAAACTGCGAAGTACGATAAGCGAATGGGCTCCTGTTAATACAAGACCTATGTAGGTTGGCAGCGTTGATAACAGATCAATAACTCCAAAAAAACTAAAAACATATTTCCGTTTTTTTGGGCTTATCCATAGTCGCAAAATATATTCAATGGTAAAGAGAATGGTAAACCCCCATTCCAGTATATCAAAAACATATTGATACGCTAAACTTAGTGATTGAACACTTTCTAATGAAACCGTAAGTACACTTAGCAGAATAGCAATTAGCAGTACCACATCAAATGCTTTCCCCCAAAAGGTGTCTGCCTCAAAAATGATAATGTATAACTGTTTTTTTAATTTTGTACTATCCACTTATGTTAGTTAGAAGGGTTCAGCATTAAAGTAGATTGTGTGTCACTAACAATATCTAATGAATCCATTAATTGAGGCCTAAACTCAACATTGGCAAACATTTGTGCCTGATCGTCATAATGCTTGCTTAAAAAGTTGCCCGATTGGCCTGTTGGGTTTATACTAACTGCACCATTCATATTGCTTAAATCTATTACGGTACGCACAGCAGGGCCCATTATAACGTTAAATATGCCCGTAGTGTCTAAACCGTGTCCTTGGTTATTAATTACTTCTCTGCCTCCCGTTATTGGTATTGGTCCTACACTAAAATACTTTTTAAGAGCCTCAACCTCTCCTAAAGGGTGGTTATGCGTAAGGGTGTGAATTTTTCCCCATTTCCAATCGGTCGGATTGGTACTATTAAAGTTTCTTTCAAGTGTTTTTAAGGCGGAACTAACAGATTTGCTGATAATATCTAGTCGTGTTTCTGTTTCAGGTGTAGTTACATCATCCCACCAAATGGACTCCTTTTTTTGAATGAGATGAGGTAAACTAGTTTTAAGAGTAGATGTTCCACTTAGTGCTTTTAGGTTTTCAATTCCTAATTCATCTCCCAACATATAATGGAGCAACCATGCTTGAATAGTATAATGAATTGATGGTTCTACATCATCAATTTGATGGTCTCCATCCCAGTTTTCCAGCAAGCTCAAAACATCCTTCGGAATTTCCACGTTGGATTCTTTAATAAGCGGTACAATGGTTTGGGCAATTTCAACTTGAACGTTTGACGTTACATTGGCCACCATTACTTTGGAGTCTTCCGCTGTCCAGCCAGATAGTTTTTTATTAATCATTTCCACAATTTTACCTGCTCTATCTCTTGGGTAGTAATACCCTCGATACAATACGCCATCAACAGAGTCGGGTTGGTTGTTGGCAGAATATACATAGCCCCAAGCGGGGTTTTCTGCTTGGGGGTTCTTTGAAAAATCGTAGAAGCCTAGTATATCGTCTTTGCCAGTACCGTCTAGAACAAGTTTGGTGTTTACATGTGGTGGTCTTATTGGCAATGTGGCTGAGGCCCACCAAGCAATATTGCCAGCAGTATCGGCATACATAATATTTAAACCCGGAGCTTCAATTAGAGAGGATCCTTCTCTGGCATCATCAAGGGAAGCAATATGGTTAAGTTTGTAAAGGGCATCCATCAAATCGTTATTATAATGTAGGAATGACCACCAAACTGAATAGGGAGATTTATTTTTGAAATCCTTGAAAAATATGTCATTTACAATGGGACCATGGCTAGACGACCTTACTGTAATTGTTTCAGGTTCCGCATCTTTTATTTTAATTACTTCGGCTCTTTCTGTTAGCTCTTCCCACGAGTTATTACGCCAAATTTGGTTAGCGTTTTTAGGGTTCTCTTTTTCTAGGTAAAAATCCACATCATCGTTTTCAAACATTGTCATACCAATGGCCGCCAATTTATTATGGCCTAGTAGCGAAAAGGGGATACCTGCTAAATAATGCCCATAATGGCTCATCCCGGGGTATTCTAAATGGGCTTCGAACCAAACTGAAGGTTGAGAATAGCCAATATGAGTATCATTTTCGAATACAGGCTTGCCAGATTTGGTTCTTTCGGATCCAATAATCCAACTATTGCTACCCACAATCAAAGGAATCGGGATTTGATTTATAACCTGAGCCAAAGAAGTTAATTTGCTTGAATCTATTGTTGGGTTATTATAGATATAGGTTGTTTGTTCTGTTGAAGTAAACAGGAGGTCCTCCAAATAGGCTTTGCCATGCTCTTTTACTAATTGAGAAATCGCAGGGTCAGCTTTAAAGCCTTCGGCAAAACCTAAAGCCATATAACCTCCGGCATTATAGGCATCCTCTATGGTAAATTCCCTTTTAGGAATACCAATAATTGTAAATTCAATAGGAGTTGGGCCATTTTTAATAAAATTATTTACCCCTTTATAATATGCTTCAGTAGCTGATTTATGTTCCGAATTAGTTGCGTTAAACTGCTTGGCCAACTCTTTTGATTTTTCTTTTACACCTAATGTTCTAAAGAGCTTATCTACATCTAATAAATCGGCACCTAATATTTCAGATAGCGTGCCAGTGGCTACCCTTCGAATCATTTCCATTTGAAAAAGACGCTCTTGCGCATGTACATACCCTAAAGCCATATAGGCATCTTCTTCATTTTGGGCATAAATATGAGGAATGCCATAGGTGTCGTATTTTACTTCAACCTTGTTTTTTAACCCTTTTAAGTCGAGTTGCCCTTCGTAAGTTGGTTTTGTACTTTGCAAGAAAAAATAGGCTGTAAACACGAGTACTAGTATCAAGCCCACAAAAAATAATAAAAACTTTTTCATAACTGTTTGAATTTCTATGCTAAACTATTCAATAAAAACAGGAAGGACAACTTCGTAGAATATGATCTTTTGAAGCATTAAAAAAGGGAAAGCTGATTAGCTCTCCCTTTAACACAGATCATACCTAAACTTTGAAAAGTGTTGTTGTTTATTGAGTAGTTTTATTTTGAGTACTTGACCGCATTGCTTAATCCAACTAGCGTGCCAATTATAAAAACATTGAATAAACCTTTAATTTGAACACATGCAAGTTTTAACATGTTCGTTTTTGTACATCTTGTGCAATTTTGAACAGAAACTATGGTGTTATTGGTGAACATTTCTATTTGCTTAACGATACAATTAACTTACTTTTGCAGCACCAATAATGGTAGGGGGTTGCCCCATATTAACACAGGAAAAAATCAAGATAATGAGCGTTTTAGTAAATAAAGATTCTAAAGTTGTCGTACAAGGATTTACAGGTTCTGAAGGTACATTTCATGCAAGTCAGATGATAGAGTACGGAACAAATGTTGTAGGTGGTGTAACTCCGGGAAAGGGAGGTCAAACACATCTTGATAAGCCTGTGTTTAATACGGTTGCCGATGCCGTTGAACAAGTTGGAGCTAATGTATCTATTATTTTTGTTCCCCCTGCTTTTGCAGCCGATGCCATTATGGAGGCAGCCGATGCAGGTATTAAAGTAATTGTAGCCATTACCGAAGGCATTCCAACAAAAGATATGATGTTGGCTAAAGAATACATTAGCACTAAAGATGTAACACTTATTGGGCCTAACTGCCCGGGTGTAATTACTCCGGGAGAGGCAAAAGTGGGCATTATGCCAGGCTTTGTGTTTAAGAAAGGTAAAATCGGTATTGTGTCTAAATCGGGTACTTTAACTTATGAGGCCGCTGACCAAGTAGTTAAAGCAGGAATGGGAATCTCTTCAGCTATAGGTATTGGTGGAGATCCTATTATTGGAACTTCAACCAAAGAAGCGGTTGAGTTTTTTATGAACGACCCAGAAACAGAAGGTATTGTAATGATTGGTGAGATTGGTGGTAATTTCGAAGCGGATGCTGCTCGTTGGATACAGGCTCAAGGAAATCCTAAACCAGTAGTTGGCTTTATAGCTGGCCAAACGGCTCCTAAAGGAAAAAGAATGGGTCACGCAGGTGCGATTATAGGTGGAGCTGATGATACTGCTGCTGCTAAAATGCGCATTATGGCTGAATGTGGGTTACACGTAGTGGAATCTCCAGCCGATATTGGCGAAGTAATGGCTAAAGTGATGAATGCATAGAAATTATAACGTTATCATCTGACGCCCACCTCCCGAAGTTGTACGGAGGGCAGGTTAGACCAGATGATCTTCTCGGTTAAACAACCGAGGTGAGGCGTGGCCTCACAAGATTACCCAGTCTTACGCTGGGCAATGACGACATAAAAAAGGGAGAACGATTATCGTTCTCCCTTTTTTGTTTACAATTAGCAAGTCACTCCGTAGGAGTCTTTGTTTTACTAGTGCAAGTGTCCACTTGTGCTAATGACAACTTTAATATGAAAATTCTAGCACAAGGACGCTTGCACTAGTGCTTGACAAATTACCTAGCAAAAGCTACTGCCCGCATTTCACGAATAACCGTTACTTTAATTTGCCCGGGATACTGCATATCAGTCTCAATTTTTTGCGAAATGTCAAATGATAATTGTCCGGCAATTTTATCCGATACTGAATCGGCATCTACCATTACACGAAGCTCTCTACCAGCTTGAATGGCATAGCATTTATTAACGCCATCAAATGCCATAGCTAGGTTCTCAAGGTCTTTTAACCGTTTAATATATGATTCCATCACTTCTCTACGAGCACCTGGGCGAGCACCGGAAATGGCATCACAGGCCTGAATGATTGGAGAAATCATCGCAGTCATTTCTACCTCATCGTGGTGAGCTCCAATGGCATTACAAATTTTTGGATGCTCTTTGTATTTCTGAGCCAGCTCCATACCAATAATGGCATGTGGTTTCTCCGATTCTTCGAACCACACCTTGCCGATATCGTGAAGTAACCCAGCACGTTTGGCTTGCTTAGGGTTAAGCCCAATTTCTGCCGCCATAATAGCACAAAGGTTAGCCACCTCGCGAGAGTGCTGCAACAGGTTTTGACCATACGAAGAGCGGAAACGCATACGCCCTACCATTTTAATGAGCTCCGGGTGGAGGCCATGAATACCTAAATCGATCACTGTACGTTCACCAATTTCGATAATTTCTTCTTCTATATTTTTTCGAGTCTTGGCTACAATTTCCTCAATTCTCGCTGGGTGAATTCTGCCATCTGTCACTAGCCGGTGCAATGATAAACGAGCAATCTCTCTTCGCACAGGGTCGAAACCAGAAATAATAATGGCTTCCGGTGTGTCATCCACAATAATTTCGATACCTGTGGCTGCTTCTAATGCTCTAATGTTTCGCCCTTCACGACCAATGATTTTACCTTTAATGTCATCGCTTTCTAAGTTAAAAACGGAAACGCAGTTTTCAATGGCGTGTTCAGTAGCCGTTCGTTGAATGGTTTCGAGTACAATCTTTTTAGCTTGCTTCGTAGCTGATAATTTTGCCTCTTCAACAATATCTTTAATTTGAGCCGAAGCCCTGGTTCGAGCTTCATCTTGCAAAGTCTCAATAATTTGATCTTTGGCTTCTTCTGCTGAAAGATTCGCTATTTTTTCAAGGATCGAAACTTTTTGCTCATTAAATTTATCAAGCTCTTCTTTCTTACGAGCCACAATTTCCATTTGGTTTTTTAGCTTTTCAGATAGCTCATCGTATTCGGTAGATTTACGATTGTTTTGCTCAATTTGTTTAGAGAGGTGTTGGTCTCTTTGCTTGAGCTTATTTTCGTTCGAAAGGATTTGATTTTTCTTACGATTCATCTCCTCATCAAATTCAGATTTGAGTTTGATGAACCGCTCTTTGGCTTCAAGAATCTTCTCTTTTTTTACTTCTTCCGCATCAATTTCAGCTTTCTTAATGATAAGTGCCGCACTTGATTTCGCCTTTTGTTCTTCCGCTTTATTGGCTTTTGCAAATAGTATTTTACCTATAATAATACCTGCTATTAACGCAACAAGACCTGTTACAATAATGTATATTAAATCTGTCATTTGTTAACCCTTTATATGTTTATAATGAGCAAACAAGTTGGATATCAAGCTGTTAGATAGACTGCGATATAAGGTTATTTAATCCGGCTAATTTTTCCTGGAGTAGGCTGTCATCGTTCGAGCCACCCTCTGTTTTTAGTCTTTCAACCAATGCATCAAAAGCCACCATTGCCAGTAAATCTTGTTTATCGTCAATGCCAAATTGGCTTCTGAACAGTTTTATTTTTTCGTTAACAATTTTGCCGGCTTTTCGTATCCGTTCTTCCTCTTCAGGCTCTACCTTCATTGGATATTCTCTGTCGGCTATTTTTATTTTTATTGAAAGCTTATTCATTAATAGTATGCCTTATCGGCTTAGTTGAGCTATACAATAATCTATTTCGTTAACGTAATCGTCAATCTTATCTTTGAGCTTTGAAACATCCTCATTGTCTGTCCCTATGCTTCCTGCAATTTTACTAATTTTTATCTGATTTTGAAAACTTTGAATCTGTTCAGTTTTAGCTTTCAACTGTTCTGCCAACTGCTGATTTTCAATTCTCAATTGCTCATTTTTCTGCTTTTCACCAGTATATTGGTTTAAAAGCAGATTAACTTTTCTTTCGAGGGATTGAAATTCATTTTGAAGGCTTTGATTCTCCATATTTCTACTGTCTTATTACGGCACCAAGTTCTTTTTCAAATGTTGCCATCAATCGTTTCATCGTTTTATCAATTACTTTATCGGTTAATGTTTTTTTATCATCCTGAAGAATAAACCTCAAGGAGTAAGCCTTCTTACTCTTCTCAATTCGGTCGCCTTCGTACAAATCAAAAACGTCAACTGATTTAATCAAACTTCTTTCGGTCTTCTTTGTGAGTTCAAGAATATCCTGATAGGAAATTGATTTATTTATAACCAGTGAAAGGTCTCTACGCACCTCAGGGTACTTCGAAACTTGCTTCACCATAATATTATCATTTGTCTTGCGTAAAAGCAAATCCCAATCGAAACTTGCGTAAATTACTTCTTGCTTAATACCTAAGGATTTTAATATTTTACCGTTAAGACTCCCTATTTCAACCGAAATTTTTTGACCAAGTTTATAGCTCAACCCGAAACTAAAAATATCGGAAACCTCTTTAGTAATATTTGACGAAGAAAGGTTCATCCTTCCTAAGACCCCTTCTACAATTCCTTTTAATTGGTGAAAGTCAACAGGAGTATTTTCGCTATTCCACTGCTTTTCTTTTTCTAACCCAGTAATAAAAACAGCCAATCTCTTTTCTTCTTTGTACTCGCCCTCTCTTTTAAAATACTGCTTCCCAAATTCAAATACTTTGAGGTTAGATTGCTTATAATTAATATTTCGGGCGATTACTTCAAGTCCTGAAAAAAGTAAACTTTGGCGCATTACCCCTAAGTCTTCACTTAGTTTATTGAGTATCTCAACGCTTTCATTGGTATTTGCAGTAGCTGTAAGGTTGGTGTATTCAGGTTTCGTTAATGAGTTGGTCATCATCTCGAAATACCCGTTATCCACTAAGTAGGAAGATATTTTTTGTTGAATTTTATCAAAATCCTTTCGTTGAGAATTGGCTAAAAAGCTAGACCCAACATTATCTGGTAATTTGATATTATTAAATCCATAGATACGAAGTATTTCTTCAATCACATCAGCCTCTCTGGTAACATCTACTCGAAAAGTTGGGATGGAAGCTGTAAATCCTGCATCGGTAATATTGCTCAATTCAATATCCAAAAGGGTAAGGATAGAATGAATTTTATCTTTAGAAATCTCCTGACCTATTAAACGATTTATATTTCGATACGAAACTGCAACTTCAACTGGTTTAATTGGGTTAGGGTAGATGTCAATTAAGTCAGACGAAATGGTTGCACCAGCCAATTCTTTTAGTAAAAGGGCAGCTCGTTTAAGGGCGTAAACAGTTCCGTTGGGATCGGTGCCTCTTTCAAATCGAAACGAAGCATCGGTTTTTAATTGGTGTACCATAGCCGATTTTCGAATAGAGGCTGCATCAAAATAAGCCGACTCTAAAAAGATACTAGTCGTTGTATCCGAAACCCCAGAAGTTGCACCTCCGAAAACGCCGCCTATACACATAGGTGATTCACTATCGCAAATCATTAAATCTTCCGCTTTTAGCTTGCGTTCCTTATCGTCAAGTGTTAAAAAAGGCGTGTTAGCAGCTAAGGTTTTAACAACCACTTTTTGATCTTTAATTTTTGCATAATCAAAGGCGTGTAAAGGCTGACCCGTTTCGTGCATTACATAATTGGTTATATCCACCACGTTATTAATGGGAGATAAGCCAATGGCTAGTAGCCTATGTTTTAACCAGTCGGGCGATTCTGCAATTTTTATATTATTAAGTGTTACTCCCGAGTACCTTGGGCAAGCTTCCGTATTTTCTACAGAAACATCAATGGGTAAACTATTGTCATCTTTACCAAAAGTCTTAACAGAGGGCCAAGTAATTTCTTTCTCCGTAACAGCTTTTACGTCTCTGGTCGTACCCAAATGTGAAATGGCATCCGATCGGTTGGGAGTTAAACCAATTTCAAATACATAGTCTGTTTCTATATTGAAATACGTTAATGCTGGTGTGCCGGGCTTAAGGTCGGTATCAAGTACCATTATGCCATCGTGGTCTTTGCCAATCCCAATTTCATCTTCAGCACAAATCATTCCTTCGGAAACTTCTCCTCTAATCTTGGCCTTTTTAATTTTAAAGGAATCCCCTTCGGCTGGGTATAAAGTTGCTCCAACGGTAGCCACAATTACGGTTTGGCCTTCGGCCACATTGGGTGCTCCACATACAATGGGCGAAGTTTCTCCATAGCCAATATCAACAGTGGTAACACTTAGCTTATCAGCATTGGGGTGCTTAGCACAAGAAAGTACCTTTCCAATCACTAAGCCTTCAAGCCCGCCTTTAATGGCTTCAAATTTTTCGAGCCCCTCAACTTCTAAGCCTGTATCGGTTAGTATTTCTGAAAGTTCTTCAGGTGATTTATCTATATCAATATACTGGCGTAACCAGTTATAAGAAATCTTCATTTTTAAAAAATCTTTAAGCGAACAAAATTAGCAATTTAGGAGCTAACTGTAGAGGTGCTAAGCTGCTAATTTTAAGTTAAATTTTATTGCCCTTGTTGTCTTTGTGATAATTGCGGCCAACTATTTTAATAATGTTCAGGAAAAGATTTTTCTCCTGCTTCTACGGCAATTGCTAGCCTGTTTTCCTTGGGAGGAAAAGGGCAGGTGTAGCCTTCCATATAAGCACAATAAGGATTATAAGCTTTATTAAAGTCTAATACTATTTTTCCTCTTTGTGCAGGCAGCACATCCAGGTAGCGCCCTCCTCCATAAGTGGTCTCTCCACTTGTTTTATCTAAAAAAGGGATAAATAAAGTTGGGTCATTTCGCTGGGTTGAAGCTAACACCAATAATGTGTTGTCAATTTTCTGCCATTTAAAATTAGCTGTGCCAACCACTAAAAATTTATCAATAGTGCCAGTGCTAGTGGCTAAATTAAGCGTGTCTTGTGTTGCTCGTTTTTTATATGCGGCTTCTATTCTAAAATCCAGAGAAGCTGGGTAATAATCTAAATAGCTAAAATCAACTTTTTGTTTTAGAAAAGGCGATTCAGATGAATACCTAAAAAACTCCGCCCGTTCGTGTCTGTGAATCAATAGACTATCTAAGTATTGCTGAGGGTTCTCCTCTTTTGATAGAAACCAATAGAGTGCTGCGGAGCAAATTAGTACAACGCTTCCAATAATTATTTGCTTCATTTTTAACTGATTTAGAACACGCCTTCATCGGCCATGCTAAAATAGCTTGAATCTGTGTAGATGAGGTGATCCAGCACAGGAATTTCCAGAATCCTTCCTGCTTCTTTTAGTTTTTTAGTAAGGTTGAGGTCGGTTTGGCTAGGCTTTAGGTTGCCCGAAGGGTGGTTATGCACAAGAATTATACCGCTTGCCAATGTTTCTAGTGCAGTTTTAAAGATAATTTTGGGATCGGCCACCGTGCCAGATACACCCCCTTGACTTATAGCTACCGGTTTTAATAATTGATTGGCTTTATTTAGCAAAAGCACCCAAAACTCTTCGTGAGGTACGTCTTGCAAATAAGGTCGCATTATTTCATAGGCTGACTTTGAACTTGTGATCTTGATAATTTTGGGTTGATCAGATTCCTTTCTTCTTCGCCCAAGTTCTAAGGCACTTACAATGTTGATCGCTTTGGCTTCACCAATTCCTTTGAACTTTTTTAGATCGTTTACAGAAAGTTTGGCTAATAGATTGAGGTTGTTATCAACAGAGTGTAATATTTGCTTGGCTAAATCAACCGCAGTAAGGGTTCTTGTGCCAGAGCCAATTAAAATACCTATAAGTTCAGCTTCAGATAAAACGGATTTTCCTTTTAAGAGAAGTTTCTCTCTTGGCCTGTCTTCTTCAGCCCATTGCTTAATAGATGTTTTATTTTGCTCCAATATTTTACAATATAGGAGATAATTCTAGTTATTGAAAAAATTGGGCATAAAAAAACCTGCTAGTTCTAGCAGGTTTCCTTTTAGTGTTTTTAAGATAGCTTATAAGCTATTTACAAATTTTGTCAATCTCGACTTATTATTTGCGGCTTTATTCTTATGAATAATGTTTCTTTTCGCTAATTTATCAATCATTCCAGTTACTTTTTTAAGTAACTCTTGTGCAGTTGCTTTATCGGTAGAATTTTTTAATTCTTTGATAAACGTACGTGTTGATTTAGCTTGATATCGATTTCTTAGCCTTTTGGCGTTATTCGATCTAATTCTTTTTAAAGCTGACTTATGATTTGCCATAATGTATATATAATTCTTACTCGCCTTTCAAAATTTGAGAGTGCAAATGTACTAGTAATTATTTTGAATGCAAAGAGTTGATTTTAAATATTTTTATCTCTATCATGTATATCGAAATGCAATTTATACTTTTTATATCATTATTAACGGTTTTTTGGTTTCCAAAGAATACCGAAGAATGGGGTTTCTTTGGCCATAAAAAGATAAATGAGCTAGCCATTTATACATTACCTGATGAAATCCGACCCTTTTATAAGGCTCATTCTATTGAAATTATTGCCTGGTCGGTAGCACCAGACCAGCGCAGGTATGTAATTGCAGAAGAAGGAGCAAAGCATTACATCGATTTAGATTTATACGACTCCTTTCCATTACCCAAGTATTGGAACCAAGCGGTTGAAAAGTATGGGGAAGACTATTTAAGGGAAAGAGGCATTGTTCCTTGGAATACATATTTCGTATATCATCAGCTTGTAAAGGCCATGGCTGATAAAAATTATAAGCGTATTATCAAGCTTTCAGCGGACTTGGGGCATTATGTAGCAGATGCCCATGTGCCGTTGCACACCACCAGCAATTATAATGGGCAGTTTACGGGTCAGCTAGGCATTCATGCCTTTTGGGAGTCTCGCTTGCCTGAGCTTTATTTTGATAGTTATGATTTGTTTACCAATAGGGCGACCTATATTAAAAATGTGCAAGGAGAACTTTGGCAGACCATAGAAGAATCGAATGCACTCTTAGAAACTGTTTTACAATTAGACAAAGAACTAACACAAACAGTGGGTGAAGATAAAAAGTACGCTTATATGCAAAGAGGTAAAAAAGTAATTAGAATGCCTTCTGAATACTATGCTTCAAAATATAATGAACTTGCTGGTGGTATGGTTGAGCAAAGAATGCGCAAAGCCATTTTTAGGGTTAGCAGTTTGTGGTTTAGCGCATGGGTAGATGCCGGACAACCTGTGTTGGATGAACTCGCAGTTCTTAAAACCGAAATGGATACAACCCAAATAATTGACAACTCAATACCAAAAAGAAGCCACGATTATTAGAAAATAGAATTTTAGTACATTTATGGCATGCGAAGAGCAACTACTTTAATTTTATTTTTTTTGATGGCACTTGAGGTCGATGCCCAATTAGATAGCCTCCATAAAGAATTATTGTTGGCAAATGACTCTGTAAAGTCAGAAGCATTACTAGCTATTTCTAGTAATTATAATGGAAAAAATACCGATTCTGTATTTTTTTATGCTTCGGAGGCAATGAAGTATGCTGTTAGATATAATAATGAAAAAATGATTGGAAGATCATTTACTAATCTGGGAACAGCAATGCTCTATTACAGAAAATATGATTCTGCACTTTACTATTATAATAAGGGAGTGGGAATTAGCACTCGTATTAATGATAAATATGGCCTCACTAGAAATTTAACCAACCTTGGCATTATTTATTATTACAAAGGGGAATTTAAAAAAGCATTACAACATTATATTGCGGCAGCAACTATTGGCGAAGAGATTAATGCAACTAAAATTTTGGCCTCTATATATGATAATATGGCTATTATTTATCAAAGAATTGATGACTTAGATAAGGCAAAAAAGACCTATCAAAAGGCTTACAAAATGGCTGATAAAGCCAATGTTGTTAACTCTTCTCTTACAAATTTATCCACCTTATATATTAAACTTGGAATTTACGATTCTGCACTTATCAGCATTAATTTAGCTTATAAGCTGTACAAAAAGCATGATTTAAAAATAAAGGAGGCTAATGCACTAGGCATTAAGGGCTATATTCTTATGAAATCAAAACAGTATAACCAATCATTATTATTTTTTGATAGTGCAAGACTTTTGTTTATGCAGTTAAAAGCACCAGAATTAGCAGCCGAACAATACATTTACACTGCTCTTGCGCTTGAAAAATTGAATTATAATAATAAAGCTTTAGCTAGCTTAACTGAGGCACTGAATCAAAGTTCATCACCACTGATAGTAAAAGATGTAGAAAGTAACAGGGCAATTATCTACGAGAAATTAGGACAGACCAACAAGGCGATGATGAGTTATAAAAAGTTTATTGCTGTTAGAGATAGTTTAGGGGGTGTCTTGAATTAACAAATTGATATACAGATAAATAGTTGCATATTGCGATTATAATTAATGGCTATGAATAGATACAAAAAAGCTGGAAC
>JAMOMJ010000016.1 GCA_027067135.1 Cyclobacteriaceae bacterium | reverse complement strand
TAATGTGTCTGTATTGGTTACAAGTGGAACAGCCTCAGGATTTGTGCCGGCTCTTAACTTCCTTCCAGAGGGCTATGTTATTACAGATAACCTTGTAAATACCGGTAATGTAGATGCAACGGTTGAATATACAATAACTCCCAATGCTTCAGCTGCAGCAAGCAATACAGGTTGTGCTGGAACGGCAAGTGTGGTAAGTGTAACTGTTGAGCCTCTGCCTCAAGTTACGCCTGGGCAAAATATACAAGTATGTAGCAATATTGCTCTAAATCATACCATTACTACCGCCAATAATTTGGTAGGCACTAAATTTAAGTGGGATAATACAGATATTACTATGCCAGCTGGAGTTACAGGAGCAACGGCACGAACAACGGCTTCTACTGCACCTATTACCGATGTGTTAGTGAATACCAACACATTCCGTAGCACGGTAACTTATACTGTAACGCCTGTTGGGCCGAGTGCAAATAATTGTGAAGGGACACCAATAAATATTATTGTATTTGTAGATCCTACTCCTACAGGCACAATTGCCATCGATCAACCTGTAGTTTGTAATGGAGGGTCTGCCTTATTAAGTTTTGCTATGCCAGTAGGTGTAGCTCCTTTTACCATTATTTATAATGATGGAGCTGGAGATATTACGGTATCTAATATTGCAAACTCGCACTTTATTGCGTTAACTAATTTAACCAATACAACCACTTATACCTTTAAGAGTATAATGGATGTAAATGGATGTGAGCTTGCTCCTGTAAATGATCAAGTTACGGTTACAGTTGAAACACCTATTTCTGACTTCTCTATTGTAGATTCTGAAGGATGTACGCCATTAATTGTAACATTTGTTAATAATAATGTGCAGGATGGGACGGACTACATTTGGAACTTTGGAGATGGTACTGCGGAAATTACTACAAGTGATGCAACTGTAACCCATACGTATGTTAATAATTCAACACTAAGTGATATTTCGTTTTCTCCATTATTAACGGCTAAAAGAACAAATGGCACAGTAGTTTGTACACAGTTATCTTCCGGCTTTGTTACCATTAATGCGGGAGTATCTCTAAATATTACTCAAAGTGAAACAGAAGGTTGTAGTCCTGTAACCGTTAATTTTGATAACCTTTCTCAAGGGGTATTAGAGAGTAAATGGTTCTGGAGAATTAAAGATGACACTGATGAAAATGAAATACAAACTTCATTCTTTGCGTCTTATACCCTTACTAATAATACCGCTGATAATATCGTTTATGAGATAGTATATCAAGGAGATAGAAATGGTTGTGGAGACGAAATTGTGTCTGAAGTAACGGTTTACCCTGAAGTAACAGCAGACTTTGACGTATTGCCAAGTACTACAGTGTCAATTACAGACCCTTCAATTACCGTGCATAATACAACTCCTTTAAAAGATGAATGGACAACTTTTTGGGAATGGGGTGATGGACAATCAACCACTAGTGTTGATCCGGGAACGCATACCTATGCTACTTTTGGTACTTATGAACTTAAATTAACGGTTCGTGACCCTAACGGAATTTGTGAGTCTGAGAAAATAGTGCCAATAATTGTTGAGCCTACCATTCCTATAGTTGACTTTAGTGCTCTGGGACAAGACCCTGAAACAGGTGAATTTATTGACACTGGTTTAAAAGGTTGTATGCCATATACCGTGGCATTTACCGATTTGTCTGAATCAGTTGACCCTAATACGTATGTTTGGACATTCACTGATGAGACAGGAACTATAGTAGGTACATCAACGGCAGAAAATCCTGAATTTACATTCTTTTTGCCTGGCATTATTAATGTGTCATTAATAGGAAGTAATCCACTTGGAGTTACTGATACAGAAACCAAGCTTGGCTATATTGAAATATATGAATTGCCTACTGCATCGTTTAGCGTTAGGCCAGATGTAGTCTTTTTGCCTGACCAGGCTATGTTTACTTCTAACTTAAGTAGGCTATCAGATGAATACCAATGGGATTTTGATGGAGACGGAATTCCCGATTCTGAAGAATTTGAGCCTTCCTATAAATACACAGACCCAGGCGTATATGATGTAATGTTAATAGCAGTTAACAGCGAAACAGGCTGTAGTGATACTACCATTTTAGAAAAGGCAGTTACCGTAGTGGAATCAGGTTCTTCTGATATCCCTAATGGGTTCTTCCCAGGCTCAGGCCTTGGCAATGACGGTGGCCCTGGAGGAGGAGCAAGTGAATCGAATGTGGTGTTCTTACCAAGAATAAAAGGAGTTAGAGACGATGGTTTTATGATGCAAGTGTTTGATAGATGGGGACATTTATTATTCGAAAGCAGTAATAAAACTGAAGGTTGGAACGGCCGACACTTTAATACGGGTAAGTTGATGCCAGCAGGAGTGTATGTGTATAAACTTGAACTGGTTTATATTTCAGGAGAGCAAACTACAATTGTAGGAGATATTAACTTGATTAGATAGAATGTATATATTTGTAGAGATGAGAAAAATAGCAATTGCGTTTATACTAATTTTAATTACTTCAATTGGGTTACTGGCTCAAATAGATCCTGTATTTTCGCAATTTAATGCTGCACCCTTAAGTGTTAATCCTGGGTTTACGGGCTCAACAGCTATGCACAGAGCCATATTTAATGGAAGAATACAGTGGCCAAACTTGCCGCAGGCTTTTCAAACTATGGCTTTTTCGTACGATTTTTGGCGACCAGAACTAAAAAGTGGTTTTGGTTTGCAACTAATTGCAGATAAAGCCGGCTCAGCTGAGTTAAAAAACACAACGGCACGATTTAATTATTCCTACAAACTAATGGTGGGTAATTGGGTGCTTTCTCCAGGTTTATATTTTGGGTATTCCTGGAATTCTTTTGATGCTAATAAATTACTTTTCGGTGACCAACTTGATTATGGTAATGGAAATACACCACCATCTTTAGACCCCAATGTGGCGAAGCTTAATCAAATTCAAATATTTGATACAGGAGCAGGAATATTGATGTATAATGCTAAAAGTTGGATTGGAGCATCCGTGTATCACTTAAATCAGCCCAATGCATCGATTATTGATGGAGATAGTCCATGGCCAATGAAAATTGTAGTTACAGGTGGGGTTCGTATTCCTGTATATGGAGATAACCACCGCACTCAAATGATTTCCTCAGTGGCTCCTTCGTTTATGTATCGTTTCCAAGGAGGTACACACCAACTTGATGTTGGGTTAAGCTATACAGTAGCTCCGGTGGTGGTGGGCTTGTATTACCGCGGAGTTCCATTTATTAAAGATTTTGACGGCAGTTCAACCAGAGATGCGGCTGTATTTACAATGGGTTTATTATTTAGCTATTTCGAGTTTGGGTATAGCTACGATTTTACCATTTCGGAGCTTTCAGCAAGAACTGGAGGAGCTCATGAAGTTTCTCTAATTTATGAATTTGAACTTGTTTCACATCCTCGCAAAGTAAGTAGAAAAAACAAAATCTTACCCTGTCCTACATTCAATAGAAAATCAAGCGTAGGGGCAAATATTTTCCGAAAAAACTAAGTTTAGTACGAACTGAGACGATTTCTTTATTATCAATACAAAGTGCTAGTTTTGCGCTTAGTCCTATTGAATATTAGTGGGTAAGTATGAATCTCTCGGATAAAATAAATAGTCAGGTATTCTTAAATGTAAAGCAAGCAGCTGTAAAACTGGGTGTGGATACATATGTGATTGGAGGTTATGTAAGGGATTTAATTCTTAAGCGACCTTCTAAAGACATTGATTTTGTGTGTGTAGGAAATGGTATAAGTTTAGCCAAAGAGGTTAGCAATTTGTTCCCGAAAAGCAGTCTGTCAACTTTTAAGTCATTCGGTACTGCAATGGTTAAAACAGCAGATATAGAGCTTGAGTTTGTTGGTGCTCGAAAAGAATCTTATAGGAGTAATTCCCGTAACCCTATTGTAGAAGATGGCACACTTGAAGATGACCAATTGAGAAGGGATTTTACAATTAATGCCATAGCAATAAGTTTAGATGAAAAATCTTTTGGGCAGGTAATCGACCCTTTCAATGGATTAGCAGATATCAAAAGAAAGATTATCAGAACTCCATTAGATGCCAATCTAACTTTTTCTGATGATCCTTTGAGAATGATGCGGGCTATTAGGTTTGCAAGTCAATTAGGATTTGATATTGAACCAGACACGTTTGATGCTATCAGTTCTAATTTAGACCGAGTTTCAATTGTGTCTCAAGAACGAATTACAGATGAATTAAACAAGATAATCCTTTCTCCCAAACCATCTTATGGATTCAAACTCTTGTTTATTTCGGGCTTATTAGAAAAAATATTCCCTTTAATGGTTGAATTGCATGGTGTTGAAACAAGAGATGGAAAGTCTCATAAGGATAATTTTTATCATACATTACAAGTACTTGATAATGTAGCGGAAGTTTCTAATGATTTATGGTTAAGATGGGCTGCTATCTTACACGATATTGCAAAACCTGCTACTAAGCGTTTTAACTCTAAAGTTGGATGGACTTTTCATGGCCATGAAGATAAGGGTGCTCGAATGGTACCAGCTATTTTTAAAAAGCTTAAACTACCATTAAATGATAAAA
>JAMOMJ010000015.1 GCA_027067135.1 Cyclobacteriaceae bacterium | reverse complement strand
TACTTAACTATTTTTTTAACAGAAGCACCAACGCCTTGGCCGAAAACTTTAATGGTAAAATTAAAGCCTTTAGGGCTACCTTCAGGGGAATTAGAGACCTCTCCTTTTTCCTGTACCGTGTATCCTTAATATTTGCCTAGCCCCCATAGATTTTCTTTTGAGCCGTATAAACCAACTGCATATGACCCCACTTTGCTCTCGTTCTTCGGGTTTTAAAACTAAAACCTAAGAAGTCAAACGTGCGGTAGTAAACCTTAAACGGTGGGTGATACTTCTGATTGCTCTTACGGTAAACAATCTTTGTCTTCTCCCGATGGGCTTCTAGTTTGCAGCGTTTCAACCTTGCTTTGACTGACTCTAATAAGCGCAATGCTTCTTTAAAGTCTTTGCAGTGAATGACAACATCATCGGCATACCTTTCATAAGGTGTGTCTGAATAATGCCTTTCCATCCATTTGTCGAATACGATGTCCATGAAAATGTTGGCTAGCACAGGGCTGATTACTCCGCCTTGTGGTGTGCCTTTGCTTTCATTCTTTCGAAGTGTTCCATCTGTTTGCAATACATCTGCCTTCAACCACCTTTCTACATACAACAAAATATGTTTCTTGGTGGTGTAGTGGCGTACTGCTTTCAACATCAGCTCATGGTCGATGTTATCGAAGAAGCCTTTGATATCCAAATCTATCACCCAGTTGTACTTCATGCAGTTTTTCCTGCATTGCTGCACCGCCTGGATTGCACTCTTTTTAGGTCGATAGCCGAAGCTGTTCTTACTAAAATGTGGCCCTACGATTTGTTCAAGTTCTTCTCTAATCACCATTTGCGCTGTTCGGTCGCATACTGTCGGAATGAATGCTATTAGGAGAGTCTATTTGCGATAATAAATCGATTAAGCAAACACAACCACCAACAGCCCAAACACTAGAATAAACCCAGTAAAAAGCACTTTCCAAACGGTGTGGGCTCTTTTTAGTTCTATAAACTGATAACCAATGCCTAAAAATTTAACTACTACAATGCCCATAAGCACAAGAGCTAATTGCTTGCCTGTAAACAGCGCTTCAGACGAATAAAAAGTAAGTAGCGTAAAGCTTACTAAACCTACCCAAGTGATAATATTAGACTTGTTCATAATTAATGGAGTAAGTAAATAATAGGAAATAAAAATATCCAGATGAGGTCGCACATATGCCAAAACACACCTGCGGTTTCAACATCTTCGAAGTTAGTACTAGAATAACTGCCTGATTTTATGTTGTAAAGCATATAACTCACTAACACTACTGCCACCAGCACGTGTATTAAATGAAACCCTGTTAATAACCAGTAAAAAACAAAGAATTGGTTGGTGTTAAACCCAATTCCTAATTCTATCTTTTCGTAATACTCGTACCCTTTTAATGCCATAAAAAGAATGCCTAATGCAATGGTAATTCCTAAATACATGTGAGTTTTTATTCCTCCCTTTTTCAATTCCACCAAACCAGCTGCCATAAATAAACCACTGGTTAAAAGCACAATGGTATTTATCATTCCGAGGGTGCTATTAAGCACCTGCTGGGCCGAAGTAAATGTTTCTAAATCTGCTTTTCTATAGGCAAGGAAAACTATTAAAAAGGCCCCAAATGTGAGGAGTTCCAGAAATACAATAATCCAAATAAGGAGACCTCCTGGAGGGTAATAAATGCTTTTATCTTGGGGTTCTATTGTTTCTGTCATGTTCTATTTGCCTCCTTAACTCTAAATTTCTTCTTTTTATTCTGAGGAACGAAGAATCTTATGTAAGCAGCTCTAAACATAGAAGATTCCTCATTCTTCCTATTTTATAAAATGGGGATGCCGGAACAGATCTGGCAAAACAATAAATAGCACCATTCCCCACACTTGTTGCGGGGTCTCCCTTTCCCCCTCTTAGTGCAAGCAAGACGCTTTGCACTAATGTAGTTTCAAAATCAATTCCTTTCAATTTTTTCATACAGCTTCGCTAATGATTGTATCATTTCTACAGGACTGCTTAAAATACTATAGTGGTTTTGGCCAAACATTTGGGGTAGGTAATACCGTGCTTGGTCTTCAATGGCTACCGCATAAGTGTGAATGTTTTCTCCATTTAGTTCTCGTAATGCTTGTTTTACATCCTGTATTCCATACTTGCCCTCATATTTATCATAATCATTGGGTTTGCCATCCGAAAGGAGCACTAGCCACTTTTTACGTGAAGCTTGCTGCTGTAATCGTGCACCTGCGTGGCGCAAAGCCGGCCCAATTCGGGTGTAACCCGAGGGTTCCACAGCCCCAATATGGTTTCGCCCTTTCGACCATGGTTCTGTAAATGATTTAATGGTGCTATAGCTACAATAATTTCTTGTCTTTGAAGAGAATCCTGCTATCTCAAACTCAACCAAGCTATCATTTAGGGCTTCGCCTAAAATAATCATTACCTGCTTTTCGATATCTAGTACTCGGTTGCCACTTACATAACCATCGGAGCTAAGGCTTAAATCGAGTAGAAAAAGGATGGATAAATCCTTTTTGCGCTTGCGCTTCGACACATATATTTTCTCATTAGGCGTATGCTTAGATAGAATATCAGTGTACATATCGGTAACAGCATCAATGTCAAAATCATTTCCATTGGGTTGCCTTCGAACTACTTCTAGTGCATTATCCATTTTGGCAAATCGCTTTTTTAAATTACGCAATATGCGGGCATTGGTTTTTAATGTTTGGGTATAATAGCCAATGTTTTCCTCTGTGGTTTTTACAGGAAACACTTTGCAAAAATCTGACTTGTATTTTCGAGCAGAGAAATTCCATTCGGGGTACGAAATATACTTACCCTCAAACGATGTCTCTTTACTTTCTGCAATGGTAAGGTTGCCCGCAAAATCCGCTTGATACACTGAATGCACGGGGTCATCTACCCGAACCGTGTGTTTTAAGCTAAGCTCGCTCAATGCCTCTGCATCATCTGCTAATGAATCGTCTCCATCAAAATCACGCCACACACCATTGAACTCTTCGGCTGTATCAACCTTTTCGAAATGGTGTTGAAGCGTAAAATCTTCTTGTGCTTTCTTATCCACACTTATGGTCTCCACTTCATCCGCAGCTTTGGCTTCTATTTCTGTGGTTATTTTTTGAGCCTCCACAAACTGTTTAAGCTTATTGATATGCTCTAGTTTATCTCCTGCCTGCTGAGGTTTGTTTTTCATCCAATGGCCAAAAAGCCAACTATAATCGGGTTCATTAGCTTTTTTATCAGCGTTAAATTCTGTAACTAAACGTTCTTTTAATTGATGATAGATAGGCTCTAAAATCTCAAATTCTTTAAATAGAATGGCAAGCACTTGGTCTGAGCTATCAACTGCTTGGGCTAATGATTCTAAAGAAGATTTATCCGTATTGGGAGGCCAATTAAAGTTTAATTTTTGCTGAACGTAGAGATAACATACCCGAAAAACATAAAACTGCAAATTCTCTTCAATACTAGATAATTTATCAAAAGAAGCGGGTAAATAAAAGGTGTTATTTTGCCAACCTCCATCTCTACTTGCAGTAAGAATAGAAATAGGTTTGCCTGTTAGGGCTCGGGCAATAATGGTTAGCTTTGGTTTAAGGTCATCGAGTTTTACTGTGCGTGCAGAAACCAAAGGATCAACCTTTTTGCGCTTTTTGTAAAAGCGGAATATTTTTTGAAATATGAGTTGATCTAGTTCCATTAATTTTAATCGTCATTCTGAGGAAGGTACGACCGAAGAATCTCTTTCTTTGCTATTGAACAATAATTTTGAGACTCTTCAGGCATAGCCTTCAGAGTGACGGGTTTATTATATCATCAAATCTGTTAAATCATATAAAGCTTCTAAGGTATCCTCATCATCTGTTAGTGGCTCAACTACAGCAGTGTGCACCGAAAGTCGTTTAGCCAGTCCTGAGCTTATAAGCTTTCCTGCATCTACCAATAACCGTGTGGAAACCGTTTCGGTTAAGCCAAGTTCCGTCAACTGCCTAATTTTAGTGCCAATGGCAATCAGCTTTTTAGCCGTTGCTTCCTCCACCCCCGACTCGTTCATTATGATTTCACGTTCTGTTTTCTCCTGTGGATAGCCGAATGAAAGTGAAACAAATCGTTGGCGTGTAGAAGGTTTGAGCTCCTTAAAGCCTTTTTGATAGCCTGGGTTAAAAGAAGCAACCAACATAAATGAAGGGTCAGCTGCAATCTCTTCTCCTAATTTATCAATGTATAAAATACGCCTGTAATCGGTAAGTGAGTGGATGGCCACAATTACATCGGGGCGAGCTTCTGCTATTTCATCTAGGTAAATAATGGCTCCTTGTTTTACCGCTTTGGTAAGTGGGCCATCTTGCCAAACAGTTTCTGAGCCTTTAATTATGTAGCGCCCTATTAGGTCGATGGCTGAAGTTTCTTCGTGGCAGGCCACTGTAATAATATCCTTATCTAACGAATATGCCATATACTCCACAAACCTGGATTTGCCTGTACCTGTTGGCCCTTTTAATAATAAGGGAAGTTTTTGTTTGTAAGCGTGCTCAAAAACTTCTACTTCTTTGCCAACCTCTTTGTAATAGGGTTCTTCTTTAATTTTCATACGTACTAAAAATACAAAAGCTGCCCAAATATTTCGTCATTGCGAATTCTTGTAGCTCAGCGAAAAGAATGAAGCAATCTGTTAAATTGAATCAGATTGCTTCACTTTGTTCGCAATGACGTTCTTTTTGGGCAGCTTAAATTTAACTATCTACTAGTGTTAAGTCAAGCATACTTTAGCCGAACCAAGCTTTAATCTTTTTGCTCTATACTTCTTTAAAAAATACTTCCGTAGCTATGGCTATGGGCATATTTTTCGCATCGCCTAGCTCAAAAATATCTACAGCTTATACGACACAGTACACTTGACTTAACACTAGGCGTTTTCTAATGAATTCACTTCATCTTCACCTATCAATGCTTCATCATTTGGCTGGCCATATCTAACAAAATCAATAATAAACATGGTAATACCTGTAGCAAATATGGTAGCACAAAGCACTAACACTAAAAAGTGCACTTCAATTTCTTGCTGTGCCACCATAAAATCCAGACCTATTCTTCTTTCAAGATAAACCTGTGCAACTCCAGCCACACCAAAAGCAGTTGTCATGCCTACCATGCCAATTAAGGATAACCAAAAACCGTAAAGTCCGGTAACTGTATTATATAATTTGCGACCTGTTAATTGAGGTAATGCATAAGAAATCATAGCAAAAACAATCATACCATAAGCGCCCCAGAAAGCTAAATGACCGTGCATAGCAGTTACTAAAGTACCGTGTGTGTACATGTTTACTTGTGGCAATGTGTGAGCTAAGCCTAATAACCCTGCCCCTACAAATGAAACAATGGCTGAGCCAAGTGTCCAAAACAAAGCAGTTTTGTTTGGGTGGTTTCTGCCTCCTTTACGATACATATGGATCGCAAACAAAGCCATACCTAAAAATGCCAGTGGCTCTAATGCTGAAAATATACCACCTATTATTAACCAATATTCTGGGGCACCAATGTAATAGTAGTGGTGTCCTGTTCCTAATATTCCTGAAAGGAAAGTAAGCCCAACAATTACATAAAGCCATTTTTCAATAACCTCTCTGTCAACCCCTGTAAGTTTAATTAATAGGAACGCTAAAATACCACCCATAATTAATTCCCAAACACCTTCTACCCATAAGTGAACTACCCACCAACGGAAGAAAGAGTCCATTCCTTGGTTATCAAACCAAATCATACCAGGTAGATATAATAAGGCGGCAAACACCAAGCCCATGGTTAGTACCATTGCGGTAGTTGATTGCTTTTTACCTTTAAACAAGGTAGCTAATATTATACCCAAAAAGGTTATCACATTAATTACTACGAGGAAATCTAATTCGCGTGGAATTTCTAAAAATTTACGTCCTTCCCACCAATTAAAATGAAAGCCTATAACAGCCGTAACCCCTACTAAAGCAAGGGTGATTAATTGCACATAAGCAAGTTTTACCGATACTAATTCTTGCTGAGCTTCCTCAGGAATAATATAATAGGCCGCCCCCATAAACCCAGATAATAACCAAACAACCAAAAGATTATTATGTGTTGCTCGTGCGGCATTAAAAGGAATAATATTGTGTAGGCCATCGAAGCCCATATGAGCAAAGCCCATAATAAAGCCGTAAGTGATTTGTAATACGATTAGCAACATGCTTAGCGCAAAAAACCAATAGGCTACTTTTTGTGATTTATATTTCATAATTTTTTTATTTTAATGGAACCACGAAACCACTACGGCTTCATGACTACTTTTTTAAATGTTTAGAATAATTAATTACTTAGAAAGTGCAGGATCTGGTTCTGGCGGAAAGCCATTCAAATCCATTTCGTTAATCCATTTAAAAAAGGCTACTGCATCGTTGGCTTCTTCTTCAGAAAGGGCATAAGCCACCATTTTTCTTCCTCTCGGTGCCCAAGGCTCTTTGGCCATTAATACTGTTTTAATGTACGACTCTCCTTTACGAGAATATACACGTGTTAACTCTGGCGCATAATAAGCGCCTTCTCCTAAAATTGTATGGCAACCCATACAATTGTTCGAATCCCAAATTTCTTTGCCCCTTACTACGGCTTCAGTAATTTGACTATCATTTGTTTTTTCTGGCATTGATGAGGTTACTGTTTCTACTGATAATGCAAGAAATATTGCAGAAAACAGAACAGTGCCTCCTAAGAAAAATGCCTTTGCTTGTTTTTTTGATAACATACAAATTATATTAAGGTTTTACATAAGGCTTAGTATAGCCAAAGCAACGCTAAGCCACCATAAAATAAGACCAATTAGTCCTATTTAAAAATGATATTTGTCAGTAAAAATTTATTAGCACTCATTTCACCTAAAACTTAGGCACAAAAAAGCCCTGCTTTAAGAACAGGGCTTTTAAACCAGCAGGGTTTAACCCATTTTAATTTATTAAATAAAGATACATAAACCTCGATAAGCCTTACTATTGTAAAATGAAGAATTTTCGCATAATTGTAGGAGTGCTTCTAGCTTTTTTGGCAAGCTGTTCTTCCGTTAAAAAATCTATTATTGCCTTAGAGTCTAAATACGAATACAATGCAGGGTTTTATTTGTTAGACCCAACAACCAATAAGGTATTGGCAGACTATAGAAGCGATAAATATTTTACACCAGCTTCTAATACTAAGGTATATACACTGTATGCGGTAAACCAAGTACTCCCCGACAGTATTCCTGCTTTTAAATTTATAGAAACAGATACAGCCTTACTTGTTTGGGGTTTAGCAGACCCAAGTTTTTTAAACCCTTTGTTGTCTCAAGGTAACACTTATGCATTCTTGTCAAACCATCAAAAAATGTATCTCTCGCACAGTAATTTTGAAGGCGACCGATTTGGTGCGGGTTGGGCTTGGGACGATTATAATGGGGCATATTCTCAAGAGCTCTCTGGTTTCCCCATATATGGAAATTCTGTAAATTTTAATGTTGATAGTATCTCAAAAAAACTCATAATAAACCCTCCCGTTTTTGAAGACTCAATAAGTGTTTCAGAAGGTGATAAATACAGCATACAGAGGCAAGAAAACGCCAATTTTTTTGAAATAGAAAAAGGCGACTGCCAAAACTGCAAAAGATTGCGACCCATCCGTTTTTTAGGATTAACCTTACAGCGGCTTCTACAGGACACACTCAATATCCCTGTTATAATTAAGCCTATTTCTTTACCAACAAATGCTCAAACATTTTATAGTATTCCAAAAGATTCGGTGTTAAAAGTTATGATGCAAGAAAGCGATAATTTTTTGGCAGAGCATTTGCTGTTGAGTGTGGCAGGAGAACTTACAGATACACTCTCTACAAAAAAGGGAATAAGAGAAGTAAGCAAGAAAATGGAATCTTTTATGCCTAACAGGTTAGTATGGCGAGATGGCTCAGGGCTCTCTAGGTATAATTTAGTTACACCACAAAATATGGTGACCCTTTGGGGTCAACTTTATAATGATATGGGGGAAGAACGTTTGTTTAGTATTATCTCTGTTGGTGGACAAAGAGGCACTCTGACTCATTGGTTTAAAGCAGAAACGCCTTACATTTATGGCAAAACAGGTACATTGAGTAATGTTTTTAACCTAAGTGGTTTTCTGATTGCCAAATCTGGAAAGCGGTTAATTTTTAGCTATACAAACAATAATTACCTCGTGTCTTCCTCAGTTATTAAAAAAGAAATGGAATTGATATTAAGAGATGTATATGAAAAATATTAAACTAATCGCATTAACAACTGTTTTACTAACAGGATTATTCTTGAACCAAACAAGGGCTCAGGAAATTGATAGCCTTGATATTAAAATTGGGCAGATGTTAATGGTTGGCTTTGGAAGAACGCACATAGATGCCAACGATCCGTTATTGACGGAAATAGCAAAAGGGAATATTGGCGGGGTTATTTTATTCGAAAAAAATATTGATTCGGTTGATGCTTACCATCGGCTTAAAAACCTAATTTTTACATTACAAAAACGTGCAGAGGTTCCCTTATTTATGGCCATTGATCAAGAAGGAGGGCGTGTAAATAGGTTAAAAACTAAATATGGTTTTCCACACTCTGTAACAGCCGACTATTTAGGTAAATTAGATAATGAAGATTCAACAAAATATTATGCACAATCAACTGCAGCAATTTTAGCTGGCTTGGGTTTTAATACAAATTTTGCACCAGTTTTAGATTTGGCGTCTAACCCTAACAATCCAATTATTGCAAAAATTGGACGCTCGTATAGTGCAGACCCCGAAATGGTTACGAAACATGCAGCGATAACTATAAAAGAGCATACTCGCTTACATATAATTACGGTAGGCAAACATTTT
>JAMOMJ010000014.1 GCA_027067135.1 Cyclobacteriaceae bacterium | reverse complement strand
TGGAAGCTCCAAAGCCGATACCCATAAAGGCATGGCTGATGTTACAACTACTTGGCAAGAAAGTGAACTTGAGCCTTATAAAAGCTTAATTGATTCAGGCTTGCTTACTGGTGTAATGTCAGCACATATTGTTAACAAAAACTTAGATACACTTGGTTTGCCGGGTACTTTATCTGAGAGTATTTTAGAAGGAATACTTCGCCAACGTTTAGGGTATGATGGTGTGGTTTTTAGTGATGACATGCAAATGCATGCTATTACTAAGCACTATGGCATTGAAAAGGCTCTGGAACTGGGCATTAATGCAGGTTTAGACGTAGTTATTTATTCTAATAATATAAACGCCTCCAAAGATCGAAAATTCGATTATTTGCACTCACTCATAAAGCAATTGGTGCTTGATGGTAAAATTAGAAAAGAGCGAATAGATCAATCGTATAAGCGAATTATGAAATTGAAGAAAGAGGTTCTGTGATAGTTATCAATCCAAGAAGGGGGGCTCAACATCCTTGTGCTTGTTAACTAATAATACTCCAATTTACACTCGATTTTTTAATCTCTTGCAGTTTTTGCTTTAAAACCTGATGTTCTTGTTTTTCCAATTCTTCATCAGTAGCCAGTAAATCAAATGCAACATCTCTTGCCAGTTGCAAGATGGCTTGATCCTTAGCTAAATCTGCTAATTTTAAATCGAGTACACCGCTTTGCTGGGTGCCCATCAAATCGCCTGGGCCACGAAGCTTGAGGTCGGTATCGGCAATTTCAAACCCATTATTGGTGCGCACCATTGTATTAATTCGAGTTCGGGCATCGGCAGAAAGCTTTACATCGCTCATTAAAATGCAATAGGATTGGGCTGATCCTCTACCCACACGCCCTCTTAATTGGTGCAGCTGAGCCAAGCCAAACCGCTCCGCATTTTCAATAATCATAACCGAGGCATTGGGCACATCAACCCCCACTTCTATTACAGTAGTGGCTACCATTATTTGTGTTTCGCCTTTTGCAAACCGCTCCATTTCAAAAGTTTTGTCTGCCGATTTTGCCCTGCCGTGTACTATACTAATATGATATTCCGGGAATGACCTTCGCATATTTTCATAGCCATCAGTTACTGCTTTTAAATCTAGCTTTTCAGACTCTTCCACTAATGGATATACAATATACACTTGCCTACCAAGCTCAACCTGTTGCTTAATAAACCCATTCACTTTCAACCGTTTCGATTCGTAATAATGAATGGTTTTAATAGGCTTCCTTCCTGCTGGCAATTCATCAATTACCGATACATCTAAATCTCCGTACAAGGTCATTGCCAAGGTACGAGGAATGGGAGTGGCCGTCATTACCAGCACATGGGGAAATACATCTTTGTTCTTGCTCCATAGTTTAGAGCGCTGGGCTACGCCAAAACGGTGCTGTTCATCCACCACAGCCAAGCCTAATTCTTTAAACTGAACCTTGTCTTCAAGTAAGGCGTGAGTACCCACTAAAATATGGAGAACACCTGTTTCAAGAGCCAAATGGAGCTTTTTACGTTCGCTTGCTTTGGTAGAACCTGTGAGTTTGGCTATTTGCAACCCCATTGATTTGGCAAACGGCTTGAGACCTTCATAATGCTGCTCCGCCAAAATTTCGGTGGGAGCCATTAAGGCTACTTGGGCTCCTCCTCCAATGGCTATGAGCATACAAATAAAAGCCACAATGGTTTTACCGGAGCCCACATCGCCTTGCAGTAATCGGTTCATTTGCACGCCCGATTTCATATTGCCATAAATCTCTTTAATAACTCTCTTTTGGGCATTGGTGAGCTCAAAAGGAAGCCGCTCTTTGTAAAACTTGGTAAGCAATGTGGTATCATCAAACACCTTTCCTTTAAATTTTTTTGCCCTTCCTGATTTTATAGATAGTAACTGAACCTGTATATAAAACAGTTCTTCAAACTTTAACCTAAAACGAGCCTTTTCTAATGTTTGACTACTCTGAGGAAAATGGATATGGAAAACGGCCTCTGCCTTGGGCATTAAACTTAGCCGATGGATTATATCGGCAGAAATTGGCTCTTGAATATGCGGTATGGCTAACTTAATGATAGTACTTATTGCCCTTGCTATGGCTTTGCTATCAAAAAACTTAGCTCTTAGCTTTTCTGTGGTTAAATACACAGGTCGAAGTGTGCCTTTGCCTGTATTGCCTTCGGTAACTGGCTCTAACTCTGGGTGCGTAATATTTAGCTTACTCCCAAATTTGGTAACCTTGCCAAATACCACATATTTAACACCTGGTTGCAGCTTTTTAACCATCCAGCTTACTCCCTTAAACCACACCAGCTCTATTCTGCCAGTATCGTCTTTGGCAACTGCCACCAACCTAATTTTGCGCCCAAAACCAATCGTTTGCATATTTACTAGGGTGGCCATAAACTGCACATTTGGCAAATCTGGGCTCAGCTCTGCAATTTTATAGAATTTGGTTCTGTCTTCATAGCGAAAAGGGTAGTATTCTAGTAAATCTCGATATGTAAAAACCCCAAGCTCTGAGTTTAAGAGCTTGGCTTTTTGAGGACCAACGCCTTTTATAAACTCTACTGATGTGTTTAGAAAATCTGACATAGATGCTTCTGCCTCCTTAGGAGGCTAATACAAATTAAGTGAATATAAGAGTGGTTAACAATACAACCACAAACTGGATTAAGCAATATTAATTTCTTGCTAAGATTTAATGTAGTGTTATCTTTAACCTTATGAAATTTTATGTAACTCCTCTTCTTCTTTTGTCTGTGCTATCAAGTTGTAGTAATAATACTTCGGTTGAGCCGGAAGTAAAAGAGGCAGAGCAAACAACCGAAAGCATACAGGTTGATGGACGAGCTAGAACGTATGTGCAGTATTTGCCAAAAGGCTGGAACCTTGAAATAGCTATGCCTCTTGTTTTTGCATTACACGGAGGTTCTGTAGGTAACCCTAAAAATATGATGAATAATGTCGATTTAAGGGAGCTTGCTGATTCTGATAAATTCATAGCCGTTTATCCTGCAGGAGTAGCTAATAACTGGAACGATGGCAGACCCACAGATGCTAATCTATTGGGTGTTGATGACGTGGTTTTTTTTAGTGCACTCATAGATAAAATGGTTTCAAACTTTGATATTGATACAGGAGCCGTATTTGTTACCGGAGTTTCTAATGGAGGCTTTATGGCATCGCGATTGGGGTGTGAATTAAGTGATAAAATAGCAGCTTTTGCTGCCGTATCAGCCACCATTGAAGCCAACGATATTTTTCCAAACTGTAATCCTTCTAATAATGTGAGCGCCTTATACATACATGGAACCCTTGATACATTTGTTCCTTTTGAAGGAGGAGAGTTGACTAAGGGCGATGGTGGTTTTGCCGTTTCGCATAGCAACGCAGTTAATAAATGGGTTACCCTCAATGAAATTTCTTCGAACCCTGTAATTACTAACCTTCCTGATGTTGCCAATGACGGCACAACCATTACTGAATCTGTGTACTCGAACAGTTCAGTGGAGGTGATTGGCTATGTGGTTGAAAACGGTGGACACACCTGGCCTCAGGGTACAGGGCCAAACTATCCTAATTTAGTTGGAATTAAAAGTATGGATATGAATGCAACGGAAGTTATCTGGGAGTTTTTCAAGAGGAATAAGAGAGGATAATTTGTTATAGCCTCAAATTAGGTTTTTCAAGACTATTAGCTAATAACCTGAGTTCGGGATAAGGAATAGCTGTCAGAAAATAAAATAGTAGGTGAGCTTTTTAATATAAAAAGCAAAGATATAATGGATTATTTCAAGATTTTTATATTCAAAAGATCGCCTGCTAGATATTTTCCCTTTGGGCTTTAACGAAACTTCCCTAAACCTCCTTATATTTTCTTGAATTAACCCGTTAGTCCTACAAAAATCTAAGTTGTTTATGAAAGTTTCGATTAAAGCTGACAGCATTCCTTATCCCGAACTCAGGTTATTAGGCTCTTTCCAATCCAATGTGTTAAGTAAATGGATGATATCCATCTTTATATACTCAATGGCAGGAGCCAAAGAATCGTTTTTGGTAGAAGTTCTAAAATAAAGGGCACCCCTTAAAAAATTTTCGGTAGAGTCGGTAATAAAAAACTGTAGTTGCGAAGGTACTTCACCTTCCAACTCTGCCACCACGGCTGTTTTACCAGATGGAGTAAGTAGGATAGTTTCATTTATAGCATACGCCTTAATCTGATGCTTGGAGGTTAACTTATACGCATCATTTACCAACTCTTTAAGCAGCTTTTCGTTGTGATTAAGCGATTTATACGTTAATTGTACATTGGCCACAATAGTAGGGTAATAGAGGTCAATCCAATACCGCTCGGCAATGTAAGAGGAGTCTCTTAAAATTTTAACCGCTTTTGATACCTCAAATTGGTAAGGCAAAGAATCTGGCAAAGCAACATAGCTATGCTCGGGTAAGTCCAGGCGGTTATAGCCTTTTTGCTTAGGCGTATAGGTTTCTTCGCAGCCAAACCCAATAAAAACAACTAATAGCCAAGCTTTATTTCTCATCAATTACCACTCTAATTTTCTTTATGCGTTTATTATCAACGGATAAAACCGTAAATGTGTATTTATCAAATTTTACTTGCTCTCCTGTATTTGGTAATCGGGCATGTACTTCTAAAATCATTCCTCCTAACGACTCGCTTTCACCCATAATTTCCTCAAACAAAATAGCATCTTCTTTTACCACTTTGCAAAAATCATTGATGGATGTTTTCCCTTCAAAATCGTAAGTGTAAGCATTTATTTTTTTGTAGGCATCATTCTCTTCGTCATATTCATCACTTATTTCGCCTACAATTTCTTCAATAATATCTTCCAGAGTTATCAGCCCTTCGGTGCCTCCGTATTCATCTACCACAATGGCAATATGCACGTGTTTTTCTTGAAAATCCTTGAGCAAGGTATCAATCATTTTAGCTTCAGGTACAAAGAAGGCTGGCCTTAAAAGCTTTTGCCAATCCCAAGACTCATTCTTGTTGGTGTAAGGAAGTAAATCTTTGATATAGAGTATGCCTTCTATAGAATCTAAGCTCTCTTTAAATACAGGAAGTCTTGAGAAGCCAGTTTTATTGATTTTGTCCATTAGTTCGTGGAAGGAGGTCGAAAGCTCTACTGCTTCCATATCTACCCTTGCCTTCATAATTTGCGTAACCGGAATGGTAGAAAAATGAACAATTCCTTTAAGGATGTCTTTCTCTTGTTGGGTAGTTCCAATTTTAGTAGAGAGTTCCAAGGCATGGTTAACCTCCTCCATAGAGCCAGAATAGCCTTTTTTCTTAATGCGTTTTTCCACAACCCCCGTCATTGAAACCAAAACCCACACCAATGGCTTTACCAATTTCATGGAGTAATATAAAAGAGATGAAGACAACCTTGCAACAGCCAAACCTTTTTGGTTGGCATAAATTTTAGGAATAATCTCTCCAAAAAACACTATTAATGTTGTTATTATGGCTGCTAACACAGCCAATACTGGCCCTTCGTTCGTGTGACCTACTACTTGCCAGGTGGCAAATGTAGCAATGGTAATAATGGCTACATTCACAAAATTATTAAGAATAAGAATCGTGGCAAGTAGCTCTTTTGGTTTGGCAACCAAATAACAAATTAGCTCATCCTTTTTAGAGTTAGTTGATTCACACTCTTCCAGTTCTGTACTTGAAAGTGAAAAAAAAGCTACTTCAGAACCCGAAATAATGGCTGATATAACAAGTAGTATCAGAATTACTCCAACTACGAGTAAAAGAAAAATAAGGGAAGTGTTAGCACCTCCTGAAAGTGTTAAAAGTTGACCCAAGAGCCAACTCGGAGGTTCGTCTATTGATGTTTCCAATCACTGATTGCTAAATTGAACATAGTTTTCATGCCTTTGCTAGAAAGGAAGATCGTCTAACTCAGGGTTATTTTGTGCTTCAACCGCTTCTGGGTTTGCAGGCTGTGCTGCAGTTTGCGGCTGACTTGGAGCTGAAGAAGCATAATTTCCACCTTGACTCCCTGCCTCCCCTCCTTGATTTCTACCCCCCAACATAGTCATATTGTTTCCCACTATTTCAGTTGAATATCTTGTAACACCGTCTTTTTCCCAAGAACGAGTTACTAACTTACCCTCAATATACACTTGGTCGCCTTTGTGTAAGTATTTTTCAGCTACCTCTGCCAAGCCTCTCCATAATACAATATTATGCCACTCGGTATTGGTTTTACGCTCACCTGTGTTTCTATCTTTATAGGTTTCTGATGTTGCCAACGAAAACGAACAAACAGGCGTTCCGTTTTCAAGATGCCTTACTTCAGGATCTTTGCCTAAGTTGCCAACTAGTATTACTTTGTTTACTCCAGCCATATCGGTTTATAATTAGTCCTGTAAATTTATGGATTTAGAAACACTATTCAAATAGTTGGTAATCAAAACGGGTTTTGGTAATGCTTCTATTTCCATTTGTGAGTACAAAACTAATCCATTTTCAGCCAAGAACTTATTCCAATCGTTACCTGTTTTTAAATTGATTTTTATAAACGAACTGTAAAGGGTTTGGTGGCTTAAAATATGCTTTGGCAACTGTTCCTCTTGCTCAATTACGCAACCCTTTTCTAAAAGATGGCTTAAAACTGAGCTTGAAATTTCATTGATTTCAGTCTGAGCCTCATTTTCTATTAAATAAAACTCATACATCCCTTCCCAAATCCCTTTTCCTTCCCGTTTTATCATCGCCAATTTCCCGTTTTGTTTTAGTACCAAATACGTGAAATAACGGTTTGTGTTCCTCTTCTTCTTAATTTTTACAGGTAACTCCTTCTGCTTTTTGTTGGTTCGGGCAAAGCAAACCTCCTCCACAGGGCAATAAGCACAATCAGGGTTTTGCGGAGAACAAACCGTAGCCCCAAGCTCCATTACTCCTTGATTATAAGTACCTGGTTCTTTCGGATCGATTAGTTTCGCAGATAAATCAAAGAATAGTTTAAAGCTTTTGGCATCTGCAATATTATTTTCTATGCCAAATACCCGAGCTAAAACTCGGTACACATTTCCATCAACCACAGGGGTTGGATTACTAAATGCCAAAGAGCTAATAGCTGCTGCGGTATATGGCCCAATGCCTGGTAGTTTTAATAGTTTTTCAAAACTTTCAGGAAATGCATTATTAAACTCTGCACTAATAACCTTAGCACATTTATGCATATTTCGAGCTCGTGAATAATAGCCTAGCCCTTGCCAAACTGAGAGCACATCTTGCTCATTGGCATTGGCCAAATCTTGAACCGTTGGAAACGCTGCCACAAACTTTTGGTAGTAAGGTAATCCTTGAGAAACACGTGTTTGTTGAAGTATAATTTCTGAGATCCAAATAAAATATGGATTGGTGGTTTCTCGCCATGGCAGCGCCCTTTTATTGGAATAATACCAAGATATAATATTTGAAGTAAACTGTTTGTGAATCAAAGGAATAGAGAGATTTTAAAAGTTTTTTTAAATAGGCTTGAGATAATTTTTATATTAAAACTTTGCGCTTAAATTTGCGCAAAAATATTGGCTAATAGCCAATTATAGGATTTTTAAATTAAAAACTTTTCAATTTTGACAAAAGCAGACGTAATTTCAGAAATTGCTGATAAAACAGGAATAGACAAAGGAGATGTAACCGCATCAATCGAAGCGTTTTTTAGCGTAGTAAAAAGTTCAATGGCCGAAGGCGAAAACATTTATGTGAGAGGCTTTGGTAGCTTTGTAAACAAGAAAAGAGCTAAGAAAATTGCTAGAAATATATCTAAAAACACAGCAATAGTTATCGATGCTCATTATGTGCCTAGCTTTAAGCCGTCTAAAGTATTTGTAGAAAAGATTAAAAGCAGCAATAAAGTTAGCAGTTAATGTTTTATTCTACCTGAGTAAAAAGCCTCTTATTTAATAAGGGGTTTTTTTATGCCTTTAATTCTAACCTGTTAGTATAGGTGAGAGGTCGTTAAAAAGATTATCTACCTATATTTGTTGCAATATTATAAGTAGATAATAATAAAACGTACCTGTGGAAAAAAGCATTGAGTCAAATTTAGAGCACATAAAGCCTTTGTTTAAAAAACATAAAGTTTAAAAAGCCTATATTTTTGGATCTGCTGTAACAGGAGGTTTTTCAAAAAGGAGTGACCTCGATTTTATCATTAAATTTCAACCAAACATTCCTCCGCTTAAAAGAGGGGAGCTTTGGTGGGGTTTACACGATCGACTTCGAGAGTTTTTTAAACAGGAAATTGATTTGATAACAGAAGAGTCTCTTAAAAACCCATACCTTAATTAAAGAGCTTGATAAAACAAAGCGGCTAATCTATGGACAATAAGGCAAAAAAGCTCTTATTTGATATTCTCACAGCAATTGAACATGTTGATAGTTACCTTGGTGAGACGAAAGAGTTTTTGAACTTTATGATTCAACCCCAATGTTGCAAGATGCAGTAGAGCGAAACATTGAAATAATTGGTGAAGCAACCAATAGACTACTAAAACTTGTACCACAGATCAAAATCACCAATGCTCGCAGAATCGTAGATGCTCGGAATAAAATAATTTATGGTTATGATGAAGTTGAGAACGTACAAGTATGGGGTATTATTATTAACTCATTACCCATATTAAAAAAGGAAATAGCTGAATATCTAAACCGCTGATTGCGCTTCTTTCCATTCCGCATACTCATCGTAGGTCATAAGCTTATCTGCATACCCATCTGGGCGAAGCTCAACTATACGGTTAGCAACCGTTTGCACAAACTTATGATCGTGAGATGTAAATAGTACAGTACCAGGAAATTCTTTAAGAGCGTTATTAAAAGCAATAATGGCTTCCAAATCTAAGTGGTTTGTGGGCTCATCTAAGATTAAAAGGTTGGCACCGTTTAACATCATTTTAGAAATCATACAACGTACCTTTTCGCCCCCTGAAAGTACATTGGAGCTTTTTGTTGACTCTTCTCCCGAAAATAACATCTTGCCCAAAAATCCACGGATATAGACTTCGTCTTTCTCGCCTTCCGAATATTTTCTGAGCCAATCAATAAGGTTTTCATTGGTGTTAAAATAAGCCTCGTTTTCGTTAGGCAAAAAGGCCGTTGAAATTGTTTGCCCAAACTTGAACTCACCATCATCTGCTTTTTCTTCGCCCATTAATATTTTGAACAAAGCCGTTATGGCCAAGCTATCTGGCCCAACAAAAGCAATTTTATCACCCTTGTTAACAAACAGGTCTAATTTACTAAAAAGAGGGCTGCCTTGGTATGATTTTGAAAGGGCGTCAATTTGAAGAATTTGATCTCCGGCTTCTCTCTGCTGTGTAAAAATAATACCCGGGTATTTTCTATTTGAAGGTTTTATTTCTTCAATATTAATTTTTTCTAAAAGTTTTCTTCTGCTTGTTGCTTGTTTCGACTTGGAAGCATTGGCACTAAATCGCTGGATAAACGCTTGGAGTTCTTTTTTCTTATCTTCTGCTTTTTTGTTAGATGAAGATCGCTGAGCCAGCGCCAACTGGCTTGATTGGTACCAAAACGCATAATTACCTGTAAAAAGCGAAATTGCGCCAAAATCAATATCGGCAATATGGGTACAAACGGTATCTAAAAAGTGCCTGTCGTGAGATACCACAATTACCGTATTTTTAAACTCCAACAAAAAGTCTTCTAACCATGTTACTGTCTGAATATCCAAATCGTTGGTAGGTTCATCCAAAATAAGAATATCAGGGTTGCCAAAAAGTGCTTGAGCCAACAATATTCTTACTTTCAAATGTCCGCTAAGCTCCTTCATCATTTTATAATGCTCCGATTCGGGTACGCCTAGCCCACTTAATAATGCGGCCGCATCCGATTCGGCATTCCAGCCTTCAAGCTCCGCAAATTCAGCTTCTAATTCAGCTGCCCTGTTGCCGTCCTCTTCGCTAAAATCTGGTTTTGCATAAACCGCTTCTTTTTCTTCAATAATTTTCCAAAGGGTAGTGTGGCCTCTTAGTACCGTATTCAGTACTGTTTCTTCATCAAACTCAAAGTGGTTTTGGCGAAGGACAGCCATTCTTTTGCCCGGCTCTAACACCACCTTGCCACTGTTTGGGCTAATGTCTCCAGCTAATATTTTTAAGAATGTAGATTTACCTGCACCATTAGCACCAATTACACCATAACAATTACCCGCTCCAAACTTTACATTTACATCTTCAAAAAGAACTCTTTTACCGTATTGTAAGGATATATTATTTGCTGAAATCATCTCTTGTCAAATTTTGAAGCTGCAAAAGTAGCTGATTAAGAGAAGAGTTAGCCTCTTTATGTAAAAAAAGCCAATGGTTGTTGGTAACCGTTCACCCGGAAAAATGCTGCCACAGCAAGAGTAAAAAACCTTAGAACCTGCCCCTGCACCTAAAGTTGTATTTTTTTAGCTTGTTTATGATTCGCAATAAATGAAATTGTAAAACCCAATAAAGCAACACTTGTGAAAGCAACGGGAACAACAAAAAAGTATTTTAAGGATAAAATGACTGCAATTAATGAAACAGTAATGTTTAGGATTAAAATGCCTTGTGATATGTGTAGAGCATTATTGTTTGCCATCATAAGATTTAATAAACCATAACCAAACAGTAATAATCCCATCATTAAACTATACCCCTGATGAAAGGAAAAAATGTTTGTTTCAGTCCCCAAAATTTGAATTGTAAAACTTTTCATTTTAAAGATAAAAGCAATTTGCTCTGGTGTTTTGGGTGTTGTTAAATCTGTAATTGTATGCCCAACACCTACCAGCAGAAACGACCAACTTGCTATTTTGTAACT
>JAMOMJ010000013.1 GCA_027067135.1 Cyclobacteriaceae bacterium | reverse complement strand
GTTATCACTACTTAAGGTTTTTTCAGCTTCGTTGATAATATTAGTTTCAACTTCCTGTCTTTTGGTAGAGTAAATCTCCTCAGCGGAATACCTACCCATTACTTGTCGTACGGCAGAACGCACTTCAGGAATTACAAGTGTTTGAATGTACCCATTTCCAAAACGTTCGTGTACATAGCCTATCTTATTTTGATACGGATTAAACCGAACCGTTACATCAACTGCAATGCTTAGTCCGTTTTTATCAAGCACGTTCATTTTTTCTTCGGCAGTTTGCTCTTTTACATTATAAATAAACATCGTATTCCAGGGAGCAACTACATGAAACCCTTGACTATAGATAATATCCTTATCTAAACCTCCACTAAATTTTTTAAATAGAACACCGGTTTCGCCTGGTTTGATAGTTAAAAAGGTGCTGTTTGAAAGGATTAGCCCAAAAATGAGGACGGCTCCTATGATAAATACATAAGGTAATAGTTTTCTGTTATCCATAATTTTAGTTTGTTTATGATTTTAGTTCGTTTGTTTCTATATGCAATATTACTTGCTAAAAATGGTAGTCTGTTCGCACACGGTTTTTATTTTATCAAAGTCGGCATAATACCCTAATTTTCCTGCAATAGTCCAATCTAGGCAAGCTCCTTTTTTGTTTCCCAGAGTCATTTTAGTATTGCCACGTTTTGAGTAATATGTGCCATCTGTTGGGTTTAACTGAATGGCCGATGTGTAATAAGTTAATGCCTCGTCAAATCGCCCTAGCGTGTCAAGCGTATTGCCTTTTAAATAATAACTATCTGCTACATCTGGGTTAAGACCAATGGATAAATCAAAATTATGAAGTGCACTATCAAATTTTTTAATCATTAATTCCACTTTGCCTTTATGAATGTAATATCCATAAAATGAAGGGTTTAGCTGAATAACTTGATTAATAAGTTCCAATGACTTTTTGTATTCTTTATTTTCATAAGTAGCCAAGAAGAGTCTGTATAAGTTTTCTTCTGAGGGCATTTCGCCCAATGCCAACTTATAATGACTCAAGGCTCCTTTTACATCACCCGTAGCAGCCTTTGCTTTGGCTACTACCAAATGGTCGGAGGCGCTTGGTATGGGCTTTGACTCTAAATAGGTTTCAAACGAGTGCAATGCCTTGGTGGATTGATTAAGTTGCTGATGGGCAAACCCTTTATACATAAAGCATTTAATCATATTTTTATCTGATATTAGAGCTTTATCAAAATCTGCTATGGCCAATTGATAATTCCCAATTTTATAATTGGCTAATCCTCTGTAATAATAGGCCAGGCTAAACTCTGGGTCTTTTTTTAAGCTTTCTGTAAAATACTTAATAGAGGTCTCCTTATCCACCATTATATAATTAAAGCCTTTATTAAATAGAAATGAGGCAGTTTCCTGGGCTTTTATCTGAGCAGATATAAAGAGAATAAGTAGGAGTATTGTTTTTGGCATGAAAAAAGTATTAACTGTAAAATTAGCTATTTTTTTAGCTGCATTCATAATGATATTTAAACAGAGTACGTACTTTTTAGAATACTTATAGGTGTTTCACCTAGTGGTAATTTAGGTGATTTTGCTAATACCTATTCGTTTAGAGCTATTTACTTTTGTAAAGTAAAATAAGAAAACAATGAAACGTATTCTACTAGTTTTTATGTTAATTGGAGGTTTTTATACTTCAGTGGCGAATAATAGGTTTATTAACACACTTGTTGAAGAAGAAGGTATAAGGCTGGAGACCATAAACGAATATGCCTTTTTTATACTTAAAGTTGAAAGTAATTTCGTTGACTATGGAGACAGGATAGAGCTTGTGTTTGAGTTCAACCATAAAATTAAGCTTTATAATATATCAGGAAAAGATATTTATACGTTTACTAACCCGAATGAGTTGGTGGTGTTAATAGCTCCTGAAGATTTGAGATGTTTTAAGCAAAAGAAGCTCAGAAAAGTTAAAGTTTATACTGGCGACAAATCTCTGGTTATTAAGACCAATATTAGACCAGATCATTTTAAAATTAAATAATTATGGGATTTCAAATATTCAATAATGAGGCAAACCAGATGGGCGAAGACACCATTAATGACTCGTATGCCATGTATTTACATAAATTTATAGAAGATTGTGGAGAATCAATTTCAAATAATTCCAAAAAAAACTGTGCTATTATGTCGTACGATGAGTTTAAAGAGTATTTTATTTTGAAAGTACTGGGTCGTTCGTCAGAATTTACAACAAATATGGCTCGTGATTATCAATATCTTAGTTTTGATAATTTTATACCAACCACTCCTTATGCTTAGCTAGCTATTTAAGAGGGTGTTAAGGTTAAGTTTTACTAATTCTCCCATACTTGTACAGTGTTTAAAGGCCTGATTTTGATGATGCTCTGCCAGTTCTTTCCCTAATTGAATAATGTTTTTCTCTAACGATAAAGGCTGAGAACACATAGCTTCAAACAGGTGATTAAGCGTATGTTTAGCGGATATTGACCTGTTTAGTATCAAAGAGCGTTCTTCTAACTGATATTGAGCCATGCTTTCAGGAGTCATTATTTCCATGCCCATTTCTACAAAAGGTAAATTTTGTTTAAAAAATTGCGGAAAATAAACAGCTTTTCTGGCCTCATACGATTGCTGGTCAAAGTCAATGGCTCTAATTCGGTAATGCGTGTCTTCAAAATCGGGTGTTACGTCCACCACAAAATTGCTTGAGTGCATATCGCCTAATAAACGCACAAAACAGCGTTCGTTGAACTTAACAAATTCTTTCGAAAGCCTTACCCTATTTAAAAACTCATCATCAATATGGCGTTTCATAAACTGGTCGCCTGGTACGCCCGCAATATGTTCTTCTACCAAGGTGTTTTTATGCACAATATAATTGATAGAGTTTGGAGATAGAAGGTTCTCCAACTCAAGGCCATAAATACGAGAAGCATCTGCGCGCTTTATGTAGAAATAATCGAAGTTATCGTTGATGCGGTTTACAATACGTACTCTGAATGGCTTGGTATTGCCAAAAGGGCAAATGTCTATTCGATCTATAAAAAGGTGGTCAATTACTTCAACTCTACCTGATGATTTTAGATTGGAATACACCATTTTAAGCTGTAGGTGTACGCTTTCCATATCGGATGGTGCAAATAATACTGTTTCCCAAAGGGTGTCTGTGCCGTGCGAATCGTAAAGGGCAATAGCACTGGTATAGCGAGTTAGTTCTTCATAGTCTATGGCATCGGCATTTCGCTCATGGTCAGCCAAATAGCTCCTTAATGGTGCGTTAATAGGGTAGAGGAGCTTCTTTTTTGTGATGAGTGCCATTCAATTCAAAACTACGAATTAAAAAAAGATTTTTTTTCGCATTAAAGCCTGATAAAGTAAGCAGTATTTCAATGTTAACGCAATAAATCTGTTACGATATTCTTATTCTATCATATAACTAGATTTTCTTTAGTTACCACAATAGATAATATGGGCTTGCCCATGGATGGACTGAGTTCGACCTAAGGAATAGCTACCAGAAAATAAGATAGTGGGCGAGATTTTTTATTTCCAAAAGATTGCTTGCTAGATATTTTTCCTTTGGGCTTTAGTAAAACTTTTTCTAAAGTCGAACTCAGGTTATTAATAAAATATTATCAACTATGCTTTTATTAACTTCTGGAGACTTAGGTTGTTGAAATAATTCAATTTTAAAAAAAACACGCAATTGTTCTGTGAAAATGCAATATTTTGCTACATTTATCTTGCTTTTAATGTTTTCTCTTTTTCCAAGTAATATGAAGACTAATAACATAAGCTATTCTCTTAGATTAATACCTGTTTATTTTTTAGTATTAATTATTACTTTAACCTGTAATACAACATGCAGTTTAAATAATTATCAAGCCAATATATATGATTTTCTTATATCAATAGGTATAAGAAAACAACCGATTTTAATAAAAGAGAAGAAAACATATGGCAATGCTGCTAATGGGGTGTTTGCAAGTAATGATTTTGATGGAGGATGCTTAAACGATTTTAAAGCAATTAACGACACCTTATACCGATCAATAAATTTATCTGAAAATAGTCTTATTAGATTAAATTTTTGTTTAGATAAGGCTATTGGGATGAAAGCATAGGAGCAATACGATTGTAAATTTTTAAAAAAAAGGGAAAGAGCAGGAAAAGTAATGAATGAAACACACTAGTTATTAACACTCATTGTAAAATTAATTAACTTAAATATATAGCTTATGAAAAAAATGTTACAGTTACTCATTGTTTTATTGACAATTATCTACAGCATCCCAATAGTGGCACAACAACAAGTCATTACCGGAAAAATTACAGATGCTGGTAACCAAGCATTGCCTGGTGTTAATATTGTCATTCAAGGAACAAAAAATGGTACTACCTCTGATTTTGAAGGAAAGTACAGTATAAGTGCCAATGCTACTGACGTACTTATTTTTAGCTTTATTGGTTATGAAAGTCAATCTATAACAGTTGGCACTCAAACTAATATCAATGTTCAAATGGAAGAAGACATATCTCAACTGAGCGAGGTTGTTATTAGTGCTTTGGGGTTTGAGCAGAAAAAAGATGAGATGGGCTCTACAGCTTCTG
>JAMOMJ010000012.1 GCA_027067135.1 Cyclobacteriaceae bacterium | reverse complement strand
TAACTACTGTAATTCCCTAATAAACCTTCATTTATGTGTTTTTCAGCAAGCCCTAACTAAAAAGTTAACTCCTAAATGAAAAAAGGTATAAGCCTGCTCTTTATGTTAATCGGTGCTGTTCTATCGCTAAATGCACAATCCTATACACCAGAAAGTTTTGGTTTTAAACCTTATTCTTTTAAAGATAATGAGTTAGGTACGGTTAATTATTATGTTAGCCTAAATAAAATCGAAACACCTAAACCGCTTTTGGTTTATATTGATGGGTCTGGTGCAACTCCTATTTTTAGTGTACTTAATAAGCAGGATGGGAGCACCAGAATTTCCTCTGGAATTCCTTTTAATATTCAAAAGCTATCAGATCAATTTCATGTTGTGGTTATTAGTAAACCAAGTATCCCTTTTGTAGATTGTTTAATGGTAGAATCTATGAAAGAATTCAAAAAGACGTATCAGGTTTCGCCTGTTTACAAAAAAATGCTTAGCCATAGCTGGCGAGTAAACTCGGCTTCAAAAATTATTGATACCTTGGTTAAGGAACTACCTATTGATAAAAATGAAGTAATCGTTTTTGGGTATTCCGAAGGAGGTATGGTGGTACCGAAACTTGCACTAGTCAATAAAAAAGTTACCAAAGTGGTAAATATTGTAGGTGGCGGATTAAACCAGTTTTACGATCTTATTTTGGAGCAGCGTATTAATGCTCAAAAGGGTGAAATAACCAGTTTGCAGGCACAAACAGTAATTGATAGTCTGTTTATTGAGTTTGAAGCTATTTATAATAATCCACAGGCCATTGATAAAGAATTTTGGGATGATTCTTATTTGCGATGGGCAAGTTTTTGCACAGATATTCCTATGGAAGATATGACCAAACTTGACATTCCTATTTTAATAATTTCGGCTGGCAAAGACCCAAAATCGCCCATTTTAGGGCTCGATTATGTTAAGATTGAGTTTATGAGGCTAAGAAAAACAAATCTTACCTATAAAGTGTACCCCAATTGCGATCATTATTTTTATGATATGATAGACAAAAAAGACAGATTAGACGAGATGATGAAGTATGTATTAACTTGGATTGAAGAGTAATTTTATGGTCTCTACTTTGCAAATGAAAAATTTAATTTCCCTCATCATTCTCTTGCTAACAACACTTCCTCTTTCGGCAAAAAAAGCCGAAGATTTTGGGTTTAGGCATTTTCAAATAATGTTTGAGCATAACACCGTAGATATACTTATTTCTCTAAAAGCATAGCTTTCTAACCACAACCCTCAGACTTACCTCTGAGGGTTTTTTTAATACTTGCCACAATAATTCTAGCGTAACAGCAAGGTATAGTAGGGGGCTTGAAAAAAGTGTACACCCAAAACTTAATGGAGGTGATGTGCTATAATTTATATAGAGTTCAGTTCAATCAAAAACGCCTATAAATGAGGTATTCAAAATCTATAAAAAAAGAAAGCTGCCTCAAATTTTACTTTTGAGACAGCTTCTTTTTTATGCAATTAAAACTTAGCTGTTAGGCCAACACCTAGAGCTTGTCTAAACTGCACCCTTGGCCCAACACTTTCTTTTATGCCATCACCTGTATTATCAACAGGAATGGCTATGTCTTGATCGTAGATTAAATTAGTTGTTAAGTTAGCTTCCAAAAACTCATTGATTTTAAAATCAAGAATTAAATCCCAGTTTACATCCCATACAGCTAAATCTTCGTAATTGCCAAACATGGTGTAAAGTGTTGTAAACGTTACATTCTTTACAATTTCTTTTTTATAAAACAAAGACAGGAACGCACCAAACTCTGCTCTTACATTAGCAGCAGAATCTACACCATAAGCCCCTTGGGCAGAAAGAAGATCGTCCATTACAAAAGTGGTTTTATTTGAAACGGGGCTAATTGAAAACACAAAATTATCATTGGGCTTATACTCAATTCCTAAACCAGCAACCAAATACCCAGGAGCCATAAAGGTAGATATTACCGAATCATCTGGTAAATCGTACCCATTAACAAACTGTGTTCTAAAATTTGCACTTAACGTAGCATACCAAGCTTTTTTTAGCTTATAGCCTATATTTGTATTTAATAAAATCTGATCATCTGTTTTGTTTAACGGGTCATCCCCCTGTTTAGATATGCCATAGCCTAAATGTACAAGGTTGTCCCATTTCCATTTATCTTTAGCATAATTGGCGGTAAAATCAAATGTGGTATTCCAAGCTAAGGAATTTTGCCCCCCTGCCGCCCAATTGGTAAGTGCAACTTGGTTAAACTTAAACCCAAAAGCACCTGCTGTGCGCCAAAGGGTGTCTTTTGTTACGGTATTTGTGTCTTGAGCCATTGTCATAGAACTAATGCCTGATACAATAACTATTACTAGTAATTTTCTTATCATATTGATGATGGTCTTAAATTATTTGATATTATTTACGTGAACATCCATTTGTGGAAATGGAATGCTGATACCTTCTTGTTCAAAGGTTGTGTATATTTTTTCGTTCATATCGAAGAATACATCCCAATAGTCAGCCGCATTTGCCCAAACTCGTACAGTAAAGTTTACTGAGCTATCAGCCAATTCGCCCACTTTTACAAAAGGAGCAGGGTCTTTAAAAATACGTTGATCGGCAGCAATCAACCTGTCAATAACGCTTCTTACTTTTTCAAGATTTTCACCATAGGCAACCCCAACTACCCAATCAACCCTTCGATTGGCCTGCGTGCTGTAGTTAATCATAGAGCCATTAGAAAGCCCTCCATTGGGTATAATAATGGTTTTGTTGTCTGGTGTAGTTAAAATGGTAACAAAAATTTGAATTTCTTTTACTGCCCCCGTGTAACCTTGCGCTTCAATTACATCGCCTACCTTAAAAGGCTTAAAAATTAGAATCATAACGCCACCTGCAAAGTTTTGTAAGGTCCCCGAAAGTGCCATACCAACAGCCAAACCTACTGCACCCAGTATGGCGATAAATGAGGTCATCTCAATGCCCAGCATGCCCATAATGCTAATTACCAGCATAACTTTTAGCAGAGACCCAAACAGGCTTTTCATAAAGGGTCTAAGCGAGTCATCCACACTCGATTTAACCATCAATCGGTCAATAGCTTTAGTTATGGCTTTAACAACCCAAAGGCCAATAATTAATACTATAATTGCCCCGATTAGCTTAGGGCCATAATCCATTATAAAATCGAAAGCATAACCCTTATATTTAAGGGCATCGGCTGAAAGTTCTTGAGTATCCATAATTTGTATTGGTTTTGTGCAAAAATATGGCATAATATTTAGAAAAAAAATTGTTGCAACTTTGATTGTATTTTTTAAAATAGCAAAAAAATGGAACATACTGATTGGTGGGGGTTGCTTATTCTTTTAGTATTGGTTCTTGCGGCTAACCTTTTGCGCAAAAAACTTAAATGATATTATGCATTGATTTTTTTAAGCAGATGTTTCAAAAGAAACTTGGTTGGTATTGCATTTGCTAGTAAACTACAATAAAGTAGCTTCAATTTATAAGAACTCAAACGAATGGAGCTCTTTTTTTATGCGCAGTTTCCAATAGGGTATTACTTAATCTAGATTATTCATGAGTTTTGAATAAGTAATGATGCGAACAATTTATATCAATTGATTGTCAGGTATTTACGGCAGGGTTAACCCCGACAATTCTAAAATTATTTTTGGGTATTATATTCTTTGTGAATTGGTTGGTTATTGTTCAGCTATATAAACAGTTACTTAGTAATTGAGAAATATTAGGGTAGTTTTTAAAAATTTTATACTTTAAGGGTTCGCTAGTATAACAACCCATGTTTAGTATTCGTATTCGACCTCGTATTCGAGAGTTTACAGGTCTATCCCAAGAGTCTGTAATTAGTAATTTTAAATCAATTATCGATTCTAATAAATACCCTTTTCAAGCTAAAATTGTGGAACACCATTTAGTGGTAAAGTGCCATGATGACAAGCAAGAGTTTTGGTCTCCCGAGTTAACCTTGGAAGTAGTTGAAAACTACATGAAGGATGATGAGTTTACTGACCATAAAGAGCAAACCTTATTAAGAGGATATATAAGCCCTAAGCCATCTATTTGGACATTTTTTATTTTTGCCTATGTGGGGTTTGGCTTGGTGTGTTTAAGCTTTTTAGTGTACGGAACATCCCAAATGATGCTCAATCAACCTACTAATTTAGTTTGGTATGCGTTTGGCTGCTTAGGTGGCATTTTAGGAGTATTTATTGCTTCTCAAATAGGGCAGCGGCTAGGAGAAAAACAAACGGAGATGTTCTTACAGTTTGTAAAAGACGGCCTAGCCTAAAAAAGGCATTTCAGCAAGCCCTAATTAGAGTCTGTCCATAAAGTTCTAAGTATTAGTAAATCAATACATTAAGTTGCAATTTTATGACTGTCCGTAATATTGCCTAGTGTAAAGAATCTTTAAAAGTCGAATTATTTGGATTATAAGTCCAGTCAAACGGCTTGGCTCTTGTAAGGTTATAAGTTTTGATGTATTCCATTAGTTGGTCAATTAGTTGCTGTTTGGAGTGCCAAACACTTCCCTTTAGGACATCCTTGCTGAGTATATTGAACCATATTTCAATTTGGTTTAGCCAAGAGGAGTAGGTG
>JAMOMJ010000011.1 GCA_027067135.1 Cyclobacteriaceae bacterium | reverse complement strand
TTTTCTTTAACTTGTGCAAAGGCGTTTGAAACAATATCTAATTGAGGTGCACAAACTCCTCCATCATTTATAGACCAATTAAGTAGCGATGTCATATTATTATGCGCATCCTGAGCTTCTTGCGAACAATATATTGACAGTCCTCCACTAAATAATTTATTAGTGTACAAATCTTGTTCATTCCAGGCAGTTAACAAGGCATCATAATTTTCAACGGACAACCTTACCCCATTAAACATATTAGAAAAATATTTAACATGAGAAACATTCCATGAGCTCAAATTTTGATTAAAAGAGTAAGCCCCAGAAAACATATCCTCCACACTACTTAACCTACTGCGAATCTCCCAATTACTGATATCTTGATTAAATAATCGAGCATTCTTGAACATTCCTTGCATACTATATACATTCAAAGTATCCCAACTGCTAATGTTTGCATTGAATAAAGATGCACCCGAAAACATTTCGGACATGTAAGATATATTACTTACATCCCATTGCCAATTCCCTCGTTCGGAGGAGGTACCTATGGACGCAGCTCCTTCAAACATCTTTTTCATGGTATAAACCGCTGATAAATTAGGTCTGTCAACAGCATTATTGAGAAGGTTGCTTGCCCCTCTAAATGCATTTTCCATGCTTAACCATGGATTGGTTCCCCATTGATCAATTGAGATAATTTTATTAATGTCCTGACTAAGGTTTATTTGTGGATAAGTCCCAGAAATACGAATTGTATAAATTCCAGAACTACCAAAATCATGAGTAATTACATCGGCAACTCCAAGATCATCAAATATACCATCATTATCCCAATCAACATTGTATGAATAGTGTTTATTACTCACTACTCCTATTGTTACTGATGAATTATTTGAAGCACCAGGAATATCTGTTTTCCAAGTAGTTACAAAATGATCTGATGGTAGGTTTTCAAAAACATTATCTATATTTATAGTCAGTATTTGTGTCGTTGACTCTTGGGGGACTCCATCATTAGTAGCTGTGACTTCTACAACATAAGAGTTGTTATTGTTGCTATCCTGAGGGTTTTCAAAATCAGGAGGGATAACAAATGACAATTGACCACTAGTTAAATCAATGGCAAATAAAGACTGATCCTCACCTCCAGATATTGAATAAACAATATTGTTAAAATCAGGATCAGATGCAACGACACGTAAAACCCTCGTTTGATTCTCATTCACAAAAATAGTGTCATCTGAAATAATTGTCAATTGTTGTGAGCACACACCAGCGTCGAAAATTTCCCAACTAGATATTGAAGTTAAGTTGTTGTGCGCATTTATTGCAGCTTGAGAACAGTAAACAGAATCGCCCCCATCAAAAACCACTCCTGTATTAACATTTTGTGCATTCCAACCCACCAAAAGTGCATCGTAGTTTCCTTTTGATAATATGAGATTTTTAAATAAACCATGAAAATACCTAACATTTTCAATGTTCCAGTTGCTCAGATCCTGGTCAAAAGAAGAAGCGTTCCAAAACATCCCTTGTAATTCCTGAACTCTACTGGTATCCCAGTTACCCAAATCTTGATTGAAGGTTGTACTGTTATAAAACATATAGTCCATCTTATAAACTTTTCCAACATTCCAGTTGCCGATATCTTGATTAAAAGCTAAAGTATGTGAAAACATATCTTCCATATTTCCTACATGACTAGTATTCCAATCACCAATATTTTGATTGAATTGTGAAGCATGTCTAAACATACGGGACATATTCCATACTCTTGAGACATCCCAATTTCCTATATCTTGGTTAAACGCCTTGGCATTTTCAAAACTGGAACTCATGGAGGTAACTTTTGCCGTATCCCAATCAGTTATATCACCATTAAACAAGTGTGCATTCTTAAACGTGGCATACATATTTGTAATGGTTGATGTATCCCAGTTCCAGTTGGCTTGTACTGATGACCCAACTAGACTTGCTCCAAAAAATGCCCTTTCTAGCGTACTACAGATGGACAAATTGGGAGTGTCGGTCGCATTAATAACTAAATTACTTGCGTCAGCAAAAGAGAAAACTCTCCATGGATTAGTACCCCATTGATCAATTGAAATAAGTTTCTTGTTGTCATCATTTTCATAAAATATAAAATTTGGGAAAGCCCCAGAAATCCTGATTGTTTTAACTCCTGCCACACCAAAGTCATGGGTAATACTTTCTGTGATGCCAAATTCGTCAAAAACACCATCATTATTCCAATCCACATTAAAAGAATATTGACCAAAGCCATTTTGATGAGCCTTAATAGTAATTGAAGTGTCATTCGAACTCCCTGGATTATCAGTTCTCCAACTGGTAACGAAGTGATCATTTGCTAAATTTTCAAAAACATTTCTAATGCTTACCGTAATGTTCTGAGTAACCGTTTCTATAGGCACACCGTCATCAGTAGCTGTTACTTCAACCTGATAGCGATTGTCACCATCAAAATCTTCTGGGATTTCGTAATCTGGTGGTTGTATAAACTGCATTAAACCTGTTAAAGTATTAATGCTAAATAATGCTTGGTCTTCTCCTCCTGTTATAGCAAAGCTTACATTATCAAAATCAGGATCCGTAGTTTCAACTTGAATAACAGTTGTTTGATTTTCATCTGCAAATACATTGCCATTGGATACGATGGCCAATTGCGGTTGGCACAATCCTTTATCGAAAATTCTCCAGCCAAATGACTCCATCAACTCATGTGCTACTTGAGCTGGTTGAAAACAATATATGGAATCACCTGCATCAAAACGTAAATTAGGAACCAAATTTTGTATACTCCAACCAGTCAATAAAGCGTTGTAATTTTGTATAGAGAGTTTTGAATCCTGAAACATCTTTGAAAAGTTAGAAACACTTTCAATATTCCAAAGACCCAAATTTTGATCAAATGTAGTAACATTATTAAACATCAAAGACATATCCTTTACGTTTGATGTATCCCAGTTTCCTATGTTTTGATTAAAGCTTGTATTGTTGATAAACATACGAGACATATTGACAACTGCAGAAGTATCCCAGTTACCTATATTTTGATTAAATGAATTAGACCCCGCAAAAAGATTAGACATATCAATCACTTTTGAGGTGTTCCAGTTACCTATATTTTGATTAAATGAAGTAGCTCCTGCAAAGAGTCCTGACATATTAATAACTTTTGAGGTGTCCCAGTTACCAATATTTTGATTAAATGAAGTAGCATTTGCAAAGAGTCCATGCATATTAACGACATGAGAAGTATCCCAATTATCTATATCCTGATTAAAAGATGTTGCTCTAGAAAAACCAAATGATAAATCTATAACATTGTTAACATCCCATTCACTAATGTCCTGGTTAAATGAAAAAGCCGAAGAAAAAACAGCAGACAAATTAGTAACTCGAGATACATCCCATTTTCTAATATCCTGATTAAAAGATTCAGCCAGAGCAAACATTCTAGACATATCAGTAACGTGAGCAGTGTTCCAATTCCAGTTCGCCGTTTCCGAGATTGCTCCAACAGAGCTAGCCTTATAAAACATTTCACTTAGGTTCTTGCACTCCGATAAATTTGGTGCATCAGAAGCTTTATTTATTAAATGGACCGCTCCGTTAAAAGCTTTGTTAAAATCGACCCAAGGAGTCGTTCCCCATTGATCAATTGATATAATTTTTTCTTCATCACTATCACTACTAGCAAATGGATCGAAATTAATTTGATCGAAATTAGCTGACATTCTAATGGTATAAATACCTGCTGTAACAAAATCATGAGTAATACTGCCATTTATACCGAATTCATCAAATAT
>JAMOMJ010000010.1 GCA_027067135.1 Cyclobacteriaceae bacterium | reverse complement strand
CCCTGCAGTGACTACCGCCAACGCAATCGCAATCACAGCCATCACTTCTGGAGTCAGGCCTTGGAACTCCTCATCCCATTCTTTTATGACAAACTCAACTTCTTCCCAACTAACCTCAAAGTTAGGGTCGTTTTCGAGGTCATTCATCCACGCTAACGACGGTGCTTCAGCTAACTTATCAAGAATGACGTCAAGCTTTTGTTTTTGGCCTTCTTGTTGTCCAACCTCTATGAAAATACCATGACCCGCTTCATACTGAATCCCGCCTTTAGCTTCAAATTCATTATAAGAAACTGTTTCAATAACGTGCCCTTTAGAATGGTTGTAAATAGATGTCGCATTATCATCTTGCATTACATAATCATACAGATCTCGGCTTATAGCTAACTCCATATTGATGGTTCCATCTGGTGCTATCAAATCGACAATTCCATCAGAAACAACACGTACTGCACGTAAAGTGATATCACCATTCCCGGAATGAATTCTCAGGTCTTTACCTGCTCTTAACAGGGCGCGTACCACCTCTTCACGATTGTGTTTTTCAGTTTCACTGCCTTCGGTACCTATTGGGCCACTTTCATCCCACTCCATATAAGAATAGGTGGAGCTATAATTCATATCATTAACAACTTGGATGCCATAAGCCGCAAGAATTTCAAGAATTCCACCCGCTTCAACTTCAGCACCTTGGATATGAATCATCCCGTTAGATAAAAGGGAAATTGAGTCAGCAGCAGATATATGTGTCTGCAGGTTAGTCATGGACGTTGCTTCATATTCCCACTTATAACCTGATTGAGATGTGGTATCAGTAGCTTGTGCACTAATTAGGATAATGTTCCCATCAGCCTGGATCGTAATATCACCCTGAGCAGTCGCTGCTCCTCCTTCAAATACGGTATCTCCAAATGAATAGATATTGATATCACCTAAAGACGTAATGGTTCCAATGTTACCAAACTGAGAATCATATCCGTATTCATTGTCATACTGAGTAACCAACGTACCGTTATATATCTCTTCAGCGATTAGGTTGACGTCTGCGCCAGAGAGAGTACCTGAATAATTCTCTATATTTCGACCCGCAGTAATCGATAGTTCTTCACCCGCAGTGATGGTTCCATCTGTAAGAATAAGGTCATCCCTAACTTTGATCAGCGCATTGCGGCGTATATTGATATCGACACCGGTTGCAGCGAAAGAAAATGCATCAAAGTTGGCAGAATCTGCTGCGATAGTTGAACCGGTGATTTGGTGCGCGGCAATCGTTGATTCTGTTAAGTATACAATTGGAAATAAATACTCTTGACTACCAGCTAGGCGTAATTCTGGAAGAATTATATTATCCGTAAGATTTGACTCAATATACTCAGGGAGAGGTTGTCCAAATTTCAGGCCCTCTTTCTTGAGTAGTGCCAGACCTTTAGTATAAAGGTCATAACTTTGTTGATTATAACTGAGGTAGCCATTTCCACTAATCCAGCCTTTTCCTAGTAGCCGAGTCATTTGTATACGGATTAGCCCTGCTTCTACAGTAGGTGATCCAATTCTAAGTGGCATTTCTGGTACGAAAGGAACAAAGATCGTTATATCTCCAACACTAATTGGAGCAAGGCCAGAGCCCTCTATAGCTTTGTAGTTCTCATCCTTTAAGGTGTCATAAAAGTAATTTATACCATCAATATGATACTCGGCACTTGAGCCCAATACGCCCGTATACAGCTGGTTTGGATTGCTTGAATCAAGCTTGTAACTATACGACGTACTTAGCATCTCGACCAATTGATCGGTTGACGCATAAACAAAACTGATTGATTGAACAAAGATAAGACAGATCAATAGGGTGGATACTAATTTTTTACCCCATAAGGCCATTGAGACTTTATGTCTTTCGCCATTACTTTGATAACTCATGGTAAATTCCTTCGTTGCCATTAAACGCAAACGTTAGTTGGACAATAATCACTGTTGGCTTTTGATTTATTAGTTTCCACTAACATATGGGTTTATATCTTGCACATCACCGTTAAGAGTTACGGTTTCATACCCAAACCCTTGCGTGATATTTCCCTCGGCATTGACTATAAAGGGGATATTGCCAACTTCCACCGTGCTTGTATCATAACTAGCAGTAGTCCAGCGCCTAGTCTTGCGCTTAACACACGCACCTAGCACCCGCCTAGCACAATAGCGTTTTTCATGGGGAGTAAACGTTGTTGTTACCGTTTCTGTATCGAGGGTGTAGCCCTTCATGTCTACATGTCTGATATTGGCATCAATATCACCCAGTACCTCAATTGTACTGCCATAGTTTTCCAATGTTTCTGCCTTTATGACAGCGCGACCGCCTGATGATATACGTCCGGGAGGAGAAATAAGGGATACATAATCTGTGTTCACTGTAGTCGACCCTTCGGTCACACTATTGACAAGCTTAAAGCCTGCCCAACCAACAGCAATGAATGCATCTGTATTCACTGTAGTCGACTCTTCGGTCACACTGTGAGTGGAGAGTTCTACGTAACGATCCAATTTAATAGACTCATCACTAATCAGCTGTAATTCACCATATGCAGACTCAATTATAGAGCCTGAAACAGAAATAATATTCAATCCTTCTCTATCAGACTCCTTGGTTAGGTCAGCCTTTAGATAATAATCACCTGAGATAATCACCTGGTCAGATAATTTAGAATCTAAGACAAGTGGATTGCCAACCTCATCAAAAGTAATAGATTTCCTATATGAGTTTGCAGTACGTAACTGGAATGCGTGAATGTCAACAAACTCTCCCCATATTACCGCTTCATCAGTATGCTCAATATTTGCATATTCCCCTGGATAAGTATCAATTGTTCTCTTGAATTCTTCAGAAAAATAATTGCGATACTCGTCAAGAGTAATAGATAGTCCATTTGAAACAGGTCCATCTGATACTAATGAAATCTGTGCACCAATAATTTTCCCACCAAAGAGATTATCTATACTATTTTCACCGGACAAATAGAGACCATAAGTGGCAAAAATATCACCATAATTGGTTATACTTCCAGCGGCGATATAAATGTCCTCCGCCTTAAGAAAAGCAGAGTCATTAAAAAACATATTACCGGCAACTAGGTTGATCTTTTTAGCGACCATACTTTCAAAGTTAACATCGTCATAAGGAAAAACTTGAATATCTTCGAGAGCATTAATTTCGATTGTATTTTTTGCACGAAGAGCATCCTTAACTAAAACGTCTCCATAAGAGTTAATATGAATAGATCCATCAGGTACAACGGTAACCCCATTTATTTGGGATACCATTCTTAGGTCAGCCTCTGTGGTTACTATATTCTTTATGTGCAGGTTATTGCCATACGCGCTGAGATTGACGCTTCCCGAGCTGACCTCCGCGCTGCTATGTATTATCATCATTCCTATGTCAGAAGAACCACTGGGCGTAAATAGAGGTGTAAACATAGAAGATTTATAGTGGTAAGTTCCTTGGCCTGCAATCATCTCCAGATCTCCTGACGCAATTACTTGATTGCCAGAATCACTGATAATTATTTCATCGTTAATTTTATCTCCACGTAGATTCGTACTAACATCACCTATAACCCAAAGCATTTGTGCTACGACATCTAAGAATACTGTTCCTGGTGCGTGGAGGTGGCCATCAATGAACACCGTTCCGTTACTCCACGGGCTTCCCGATTCATCACCTAACTCTCGATCCACCATGATGGTATTTATATTCCCATCATCACCATATAAGATACGACCCGTAGCTAAAACTACGCGTTTTGCATTTTTAATTTCCCCCCCTATATATATAAAGGGCCCGGCAACCACGATATTAGCCTGCTCACCAAGGACTTCAATATCTCCCAACCTAAGGTCAGGCCAGCCATCCATGCCCACATCGATAACAATAGTTTTCGCTGGACGCTCGGCAACGTTAGAATTTAATGTGGGTGTATTTACCAAATAAATTTTTTTCCCTTGGGAGTCTAAGTCCGAAAATGAATTTTTAGAAATACCTGCTTTGTTAGGCGTAGTAATATTCACATAAATACGATCAGATTTTTCTATAATATCGGCTTTTCCACCTCTCGATGTTTCATTAGCTACAATATCAGGAGATACCCCTGCGATAGCTTCAAAAGTAATCATGAAATTGAAAGCAATGACGGCTAAGATCCACATCATCCCTCTATAGTCGGGTCGTCTTTCTTTTTTAATGCTGGCATTTTGTACCAAAGTAAGGAGGGATGTTGAAGACTTTATTTTTACGTTCACAGTTATAGTCCTTTTAGCTCATGTGACATGTACAAAGTGCCATGAGAAAAGTTGAGAGTGTTCAATGATAAAATATTTTGGATTCAACCAATTAAGTGCATAACTTGAGCAGAGTAGAAAAAAGGCCGGCTATTAGTAAGCTGATTGTTTTTTCTTCGACAAGAAATATGACGATGAAGACTTACAAACACACGTACTAAAGACGCGATGTGAATAGAGAAAAGAATCTAACATAAAACGTGGAAATATGGGTAATGGAATTGGATCAGATGCATGTAGTGCATTGCTCCACTAAGTTTTTTACCCAAAAAACCTTAATGCACCTTGAAGTCGCCTGATTGCCGCCCTATTAACTAGGTTAGTAGCAAATGGCTTTCGAGGA
>JAMOMJ010000009.1 GCA_027067135.1 Cyclobacteriaceae bacterium | reverse complement strand
CCTTGCATGGGATGTTGATGAGTTTTTTCTTTGGATGATTTTTGCAAGCTTGGTAGCCACTGTTGTAGTTTTTGTTGGAGAATAGAGAGCTCTAAGGGTTTGGTCATATAGTCATTCATCCCAGAACGCAAACACTTTTCTCTATCACCACTCATGGCACTGGCCGTCATTGCGATAATTGGAATGTTATGGTTGCGCTCTGATGCTGTAAATTCACGTATTTCAGTAGTCGCTTTATAACCATCCATTATTGGCATATGGCAATCCATAAATACCAAGTCGTATTTATTTCTCTTGAGTAAGGTAATGGCTTCTTTGCCATTTGTGGCAATATCGACTATATTGTTGAGTATTTCTAGCATATCTTTGGCAACAATTTGGTTTGTCATATTGTCTTCAACAACTAAAATCTTTGCATTAGAAGAAGTAAATTTATTCTTTTCAAGGGATGAAATATTTTTAGGTTTTTTACCCTTAATTAACCTAATGGTGAAAGTAATACAACATCCTTTTTCAACGAGAGGTATGAATTTAATTTCGCCTCCCATAATCTCAGTTAGTTGTTTGCATATACTTAATCCCAGCCCAGTACCACCAAATTTACGGGTTGTTGAATCATCTGCTTGGCTAAAACGATTAAATAAATGCTTTTGTAGGTTGGTATTTACCCCAATACCTGTATCAGTGACTTGAAATTTAATAATGGTGTAAATGGAGTTGCTATAGGATGGGGTACACTCAATGGTAATGCCCCCTTGATCGGTAAATTTGATTGAATTATTGACTAAGTTATACAAAATTTGTCTAATTCTATTGGAATCACCCTTAAACCAGCATTTCAATTCAGGGTGAACGATACAGGTGAAACTCAAGCCTTTTGCACGAACACTATTAATAATTGAAGATGAAAAGTTATCTATGAAATTGTTAAAGTCAAAATCATAATGCTCGACATGCAACATGCCAGCTTCAATTTTTGAAAAATCTAAAATATCATTGATTAAAGAAAGCATTGAATCAGCACTGCTTCTAATAGCACGTGCACGTTGTTTTTGTTCTTGAGATAGCGGATTAAGTAATAACATACTAGTGTTGCCAATAACACCATTCATAGGTGTTCGAATTTCGTGACTCATATTGGCAAGAAATACAGATTTAGCTTGACTAGCTTGCTCTGCTTGTTTATATAAGGCTTTAAACTTTTCTTCACTGTAGGTATTTTTTTTATCTTGCTGGTGGCTTTCAAAGCTCAGTTTGAGGTTTTCTAGAATAAATTTGTTAAATTTATGAGCGCCAATCAACGCACTAATTAAATAAGAGAGTATGAGAATGGTTAGGAGAGTTGAGTCTTCAGTATTGAGTAAAAAAACATGGAAAGCAAGAGGAATTAGCGTTAATATTATAAAAAGGTAGCTTGCTCGCAAATAGCAAGTAAGAAAACTTAATGAGGCAGAAACAACTCCAAGTAGTATAATTTCAAGATAAAATTGATGAATCAATGAATTGTTGCTGAATAATAAAATACCAGCAGAGCCCCAAATTATAGCAGCTAAAGAAACAGCAAAAAGAAAATATTTTTCCCAACTTTGTAAGTTAGATGTATTTGCTTTAAAGTAAGCATTATAAAAGTACCGTAAACTTAGGCCAAAAGAAACAGAGATGAATAATCCAGTAAACCAATAAATCAACGTTTGATTATCAATCATGCCTTTTAGAAAATAAACTAAAGCTAGTCCAGAGATGAGTTGACCAATATTGGCAAAATTTAAAGTGCTAAAAGCTAAGTTTAATCTTTTGATTTTGATAGATTTATCATATATAAACTGCTTTGACATAAATAAAAGTGCATTGTAAGATGATTAATTATAGCATTTCATTGACTAAGTTAATGTATTTGTAATGAAGTAAAATGGTAAACATTTGTTAAAAAATGCTACAATAAAGGCATGAAATTTATCCCTGTATTACTAAATAATGAAACTGTGTTTGAATCACCAAGCATAGAACAATTTGATTTATGGGTTGAAACAGTGATTGAAGCACATGGTGAGTTTTTTCAAGTCAGTATTGAAATAGTTGATGAACAATTGTCTCAAGAGTTAAATAAAACCTATCGAGGAAAAGATAAATCAACCAATGTGTTGTCTTTTGCATTAGATCTTCCCGAATACGTTAAAGAAGACTTGATTGGTGACTTAGCTATCTGTGCTCCATTAGTTGAAGCTGAGGCTAAAGAGCAAGGAAAAGCAATTATGCATCATTGGGCGCATCTAACTACTCATGGAGTCTTGCATTTGTTAGGTTATGACCACATTAACGATGAGGAAGCACAAGAAATGGAAAGCCTAGAGGTGAAATTATTAAAAAGACTAAATATACCAAATCCCTATGAAGACTGAAATTATCGTTCAATGTAATAAATGCCAACACCAATATAAAGTACACGATAAACGAGTAGGAGAAAATTTTGCTTGTTTTTGTGGCAATCTACTTGAGGTGCCATCGGTAAAAATACACGAAGCTGCGGTGGTACGTTGCTCGTCATGTGGAGGTGCGCGTGGAGAGGAAGCTGAACCCTTTTGTCGATACTGTGGTTCAAGCTTTACCTTGCATGAGCAAGATCTCAATACAATTTGTCCACACTGCATGACTCGAATTAGTTCGAAGGCAAAGTTTTGTCACTCCTGTGCAACTCCGATTGTTTCAGATGACTTGAATTATAAAAAAACAGTTATGCCATGTCCGAATTGTGAGAACCAGCATTTACATTCACGCAAAATGCCAGGGCAAGTATTTACATTGAAAGAATGTGATAGTTGTGCAGGTATCTGGATATCTGCCAGTGTATTTAGTCATTTAGAAAAACAAGCACAAAAAGAAGCGGCATCAGGAACATTGATTCATGCTAAAAAAGTTGTACCAAACTCTTATGCCAAAAATGAAGTGATTAATCCCACTAAGTTCTATAAAAAATGCCCACAATGTAAAGTGGTCATGCAAAGAAAAAATTACGCTGGATCGAGTGGAGTTGTTGTGGATGTATGCCACAAACATGGCATGTGGTTTGATATTCATGAATTAGATGAGATATTAGAATTTATCCGTTCTGGTTTATTGTTAAAGCATCAAGAAAAAGCAGCCCGAATTGCTACGCGAGAGAGTAAGCGAAAAAAGAAAAATCCAATTGTTGACAGTAACTATAGTCATAGTACGCCTTATGATATTTCACGCAAAGGCGATGTATTAACCGAAATCATTGGATGGTTATTAGATTAATTTAATAAAATGTAGTTATTAGTGTGTTTGCTCTAGACAAACCCTTTTAAATAGGTTCCATAACTTAACGAGGAAAAAATCATGGCGATTAAAAAAACATTAAAAAAGAAAGCAACTGTCAAAAAGACAGCCCCTAAAACTTCAGCTCATAAAGCTAATGTAGCAAATAATATTATGGGTTCTGCAAATGAAATTTGGTTGGCAGGACTGGGTGCATTTGCAAAAGCGCAACAAGAAGGTGTAAAGATTTTCAATAAATTAGTTGATGAAGGTAAGGGCGTAGAAAAAATAATTAAAAAAACGACCCAAACTGCAACTAAAGAAGTGAAAGACAATGTTGGAAAAGTAACAAATAAAGCATCTAGAAGTTGGGATAAGTTAGAAAATATTTTTGAAACGCGTGTAGAAAAAGTATTAGCAAAGCTAGATATTCCATCTTCCGATGAAATTTCAGCATTGCTTGATAAAATTGAATCACTAGCAACCGAAGTTTCAAAATTAACAGGAAGCTACGTAACAGATGTCAAAACTGCTGCAAAAAAAGTAACTAAAAAAGCACCTGCACCAAAAAAAGCAGCTACAACTGCCAAAAAAACAGTTAAGAAAGTAGCAAAAAAAGTAACTAAAAAAGCACCTGTAGTTAAGAAAGCGACTAAAAATGTTACAAAAAAAGTAACTAAAAAAACAACAGCCGTAGCTAAAAAAGTAACTAAAAAATAAAAACTAGAGTAGATGAAAGTAAAAAGCCGTGAGTTTAACTCATGGCTTTTTTATTTCTATATGGTTATGATTTGTTTTTAGGATCACCCTTCCCAATAAGCAGGAATAAACAAAATAAAGATAGTGAATATTTCAAGTCGACCAAAAATCATAACTAATGACAAAAGCCACTTACTACTATCGTTTAGGCTGGCATAGTTTGAACTGGCATCACCTAATGCAGGACCTAAATTTGCTAAGGCAGAAAGAGCTGTTGTTGAAGCGGTTAGCAGGTCTTCACCAAAAGTCATTAAAATCAATGTAAAGACAGCAAGCAAAAACATAAACTGTAAAATAAAAGCAGAAACAGAATCTAATACTCGATAGTTAACCGTCTTCCCATCAAGTTTAATAATAAATTTTCCATGTGGGTGAATTAAGCGATAAAATTCACGAATACTAAGTTTATACAATAAAATAAGTCTAATCAGTTTCAAGCCACCAGAAGTTGAGCCTGCACATGCTCCAATAGATCCCAATAACAGTAAAAACAATGGCAACATTACTGGCATAGTGCTAATGTTTGCAGTGGAGAACCCTGTATTGGTAACCATGGCAACCACTTGAAATGAAGCATGGCGGATGGATTCATATAAGGTTGGATAAGATTTGTTAATAATTAATATCAATGAGGTCAGAGCTAATGCTGCA
>JAMOMJ010000008.1 GCA_027067135.1 Cyclobacteriaceae bacterium | reverse complement strand
TGTAGGCATTAAGCAAAAAGAAGCAACACTTGAGTAGAATGTTGCTCTTTTTTGAGTGCTTGTTTCTACGATAATTTTTCTTGATTCCGAAAAGAGTTGTTCATTATAAAATACACAAGTAAAACTAAGCCTCCAATAATCATGGCATTGGTGGCAAAGGGCCAACTAAGTAATTTGAATCCAAAACCTAAAATAAAGAAAGCTGAACCTAAATAACCTATAATACTTGCTACCTTTCCTTTTACCGATGTCTCATATCTAAACCGATCTACGGTTAAAAACAAGGCAAAGCCAAAGGTTGCTTCAAAAACACCAATTGCCCAAACAAGTGCTGCTCCTTGCAAATGCATCATTTTCATAATAAAGCCTGTTGTCATTAAAACGATGGCAACCAACCCCGTAATTTTTGTTCGTTTTTTCATAATTAATTTATTTTGAGTTAAAATGTTTGTTTCATGTTCAATGGCTTGAATTTGCAGTACCCCCATCTGGTTAAAAACCTCTTTTTCTGCCTTGGGATATTCCCAACCTAAATCCAGCCGCTCTTCGATCATACAGCAAATATGATCTAGTATGTCAATTGATAATGAGGTGTTTGTAAGGCTCGCAAGGGCAAGTCTTTCTTCGATATGTTTAATTTGCTCGTCTGCTAATAATTGCATAATGCAATGGGTTTTGGTTCCATTAACACTTTAAGTGTTTCTACAAATTCAAGTAGCTCATTCTTTTTTTCCTTCGCACTTGTTTTCCCGTTTGAAGTAAGCGCATAATACTTACGTGTTCGGTTACCCACCTTTTCCAAATTGGTTACTACCAATTTATCCTTTTCAAGCTTATGCAAAATAGGATATAGCGCACCCTCGGTAAGCACAATCTTTTCTTTGGTACGCTCCTTTACTAATTTACTTAGCTCATACCCATACATCTGATCTTGCTCTCCAAGTAATTGAAGGATGATTGTTTTAAGCGTTCCTCGTACTAATTCGTTTGAATACATATACCTAATGTTCTTATGTATAAGCAAATTAGGTATAATAATTTAACAAATACAAATTTTTACAAAAAAATTGCCACACTGTTTAATAAATAAACCAGTGTGGCAAAAACAAAATAACAATTACAGCAGTCTATTCCAGTGATTTTACATAAGTCACTACCATCCAACGTTCCTCTTCATCCGAAATTTTCTTTTCGAAAGTGGGCATGTCATCACGGCCAAAAGTTGTTTTATAAAACAACTCGCCATCAGTTTGGGACTTGAATTCTTCCGTGGTAAAATCTCCACTGGGGGTATCAAGTTCGGCAGCTTTAGGGCCATCTCCCAGCCCGGTTTTTCCGTGGCAGGATTTGCAATACTTATCGTACAATTCGCCTCCTATTTCCAACGCCTCTTCGTCATCGGCTACAGGGTTTTCCATATTTTTGTACTTATCAGGAACTACCCAGGCTTCCTGGTAATTTACTGCCGGTTTAAAGGCAAATAGCGCAAAAGCAACAAAAGCCAGCACGAATAGCGATACATTAAGAATTTTCTCTTTTTTCATAGTTTTACTCATTTAGTTTAACATTAGTTTTAGTTTATTTAATTTAGTTGATTACCTATTAATATTAATTTACATACCAAGTTTCCTAATCATAAAAATTTTATACACCATATAAAATATCATTCCCCATACAACAATAATTAAACTAAAAATGCCAATTAATAATGGAATTGGAACGTTTGCCCCAGATGCCCATAATGACCTTTTGGCTGTTATATCGCTATAAAAAGTAGGAATACCCCATTGTTTAACGTCAGAAACCTCTACTGTGCCATAATCATCGTTTTCTACAATCCGCACAAGCAGTTTTACATAACCTTCTGCTCCCCCTGGTAAATCATCAGGAAACTCAACAGATGCACTTCCCTTTTTATCCGTAACATGATAATCGCCTCCTATGGGCAATGGGCTTAAAGGGCGTTCTACAAGAAACTTAATTTTTACTTTTTTCTGAGGAACCTTATTTCCAACGGAGTCAGTTTCTGTTACATAAACCTGTATTTGTTTTACCGAATCTTCAATAAAGTAACGTGCGTCTAAGTTTACCTGCCTGATAGTTATTTTGGTTTCTTTCGCCTTAAACTTTTCACTCTCATTAACAACGGCATAATAAGTAGCAGTTTTTGTGCTTTCTGCCACCTCTCTTTGTTCCTTACTAAAGGTGTATATACCGGTTCCATCGTTAGCAGTTGTAATTGTTCCTACTAATTGGGTTGCCGAAATTTCGGTGGCATAAAGTGTTACTTCAACACCTGAAGCAGGTTTGTAGCGTTTATTTATTTTGGCTAATACCCTTACAGAAAGCTGATTTTTATCCAAACTTTTAAAATGTTCGAGGTAAATTCGTACGGGGGCTTTTTCTGGGTTTTGCAGATAAGCCCAACCTGTAAACCCCGATAGCATTAAAGCTGTAAATAATGTTAAAATCGTTTTCATGCCTCTTGTGATTTAGGTTCAACTCCTCTTTTCATTTCCCATATCGGAATTGCAGGAAGCACCCGTAATAGAAACGTAATAATTAATAAACAAGCGGCAAATGAAGCAAATGTAATTGCCCACTCTTCCCATGTGGGTATGTAATGCCGATACGATTCATCAACATCCTGAATAGGTAAATAAGGGTGTTGCAGTGATGGTATTACAATTAAAAATCGTTTAAACCAGGCTCCCAAAAGTGCTAACATAGATATGATTAGCATGGGTAGTGGTTTTCTTCCCCAGGCAAAACTTAAAATTACGATGGGCAGTATTAGTCCAAGTATTTGTACTGCCCAATACATACCGGCATATTTTCCAACAAATAATTCAATAATATGCTCACCTTCTACACCCACCATTTTAAAAGCCGGCCCCAGATACTCATTTATATTAAAATACAGGTATATTAAAGATAGCAGTACAAGCAATTTTCCCATGTGGTCAAAAACCTTGTCGGTAAGATACTCCTTTAGGTTATAAACATTGCGTATAAAGTACATAGCAACAATAATTACTGCTGCCCCTGCCATTAAGGCACCGGATACAAAATAAGGGCCGAGGTTTGTGCTGTCCCATCCCGGCCGCCAGGTTGTTGAAAATAACCAGGAAGTAACCGTATGTATAGCAAATGCAATAGGTAACACAACTATTGATAACATAGCGATAATGCTATGAAGTATTTTGTATTGCTCGGGGCTCCCTTTCCAGTTTACAGAAAACACCCGGTAAAACCATTTTCTTACACCTGATACGCCTGTTAATTTGTCACGGCATAGAGCTAGGTCGGGTATTAAGGAAAGGTAAAGCAATAGTATGCTTATAACCAAATAGGTAGAAATTATCATTACATCCCAAAGTATTGGAGATTGAATACGCCCGTATATTACTACATTAAGAAACCGATCGGGTCGGCCCATATCTACAATAATTATAATACTGGCACAAAAAATAGCTGCAATGGCAATTATTTCGGAAATACGTGTTAGCGGAGTTGACCAGGTTGCTTTAGATAATTTAAGCATTGAACTTATTAATGAACCTACCAGGCTTATAGCCACAAAAAATACAAAGTTAGAAATATACACCCCCCAGGAAGTATAATCGCGCATAGAGGTTACTATTAAACCATACCTTATTTGCCGGTAATACGCAAACATTCCTACTAGTACAATGGCAATCAAAAGGAATATAAAAATATTGTTTCTTTTTTGGTTGACTGTTAAATGAGCCAGTAAATCCTTCTCAACCTTTTGATTGAACTGCTCATCTGATATATTTTCGTTTTTTATCATAACTTTATATTAGCTTGGTTGTCCTTCAGGAGCCTCTTTAAATGGAAATGACCTGTCAACCGGTGGCAAATAATATACATTGGGTTCGGTTCCAAGCTCTTCGTGGTATCTATAACCAGCCTTGTCTTTAAGCAACGTGCTTAACCGCACGGTTTCACTTCCATTGGTTACCGAATCAGCATTGCGGTCGCCAAAGTATAAGGCTCCATTTGGGCAGGCTGTAATACAATGAGGCACCTTATTCTGGCGTAACATATCAGGGCAGAAATCGCATTTTTCAACCGTACCAACCTGGCTTGGAATACTTGTTTCAGGCGAATATGGGCGATCTCCATCTTGGTGTTTAGGTTCTCCCCAATTAAAAACACGTGCGGAGTAAGGGCAGGCAGCCATGCAAAAACGGCAACCTATACACCGTTCGTTATCAATAAGCACAAGTCCATCGGATCGTTTATAGGTGGCTCCCACAGGGCAAACTTTTACACAGGGTGGGTTATCGCAGTGAAAACACTTTTTTGGCATCCAATAGGGCGCTGAAGTTTTATTATCCTGCATGCGCAGTACCTTAATAAAAGGGCGGTCGGGTGTAAGCTGGTGATGGTGGTCGCAGGATTTTACACATTTTCGGGCATTTCGGCAACGTGCCAAATCTACTACCATAACAAAATGTTTACCAGGTATTCCCTTTCGGGCTTCATCCGGAGGCACAGGTTTGTATGGCACTTTTGTTAAAGCAGATTTATTTACTTCCACAAGTTGGCCATCTGCAGACAGGAGAGAAATTTTTTCTTCATCATTATTAGCTTGTTGGCACGATTGTGCTACCAGCCCCACACCACCAATTGTGCCTATAGCAACCGGAACCGTTTTAGAAAAGAATTGTCTCCTTGAATGTTTATTTTTTTTATTTGCCATTTTTTAAAAGCTTCTTTTTGCCAGTTTTATTTTAATAATCATAAAAATTACATACAGGTAATGAAACCACACTGCTGATAGCAGGGTAATTAAGGTATAAACCATCCATAGAGGAGCATCTGTATCGCCCAGCCCTCGCTGTTTTTCTTTAACCAGTGGCACAGGAATGCCCCAGTTTATTTCACCCATTGATTCAACAGTACCATATATATCATCTTCTTCAACTTTTGCAACAATTGTTAGTTCTCCATTGGTATCTCCCGGCATAGTAACTGGAAATTCAATTTTAATCTTTCCTTTGTTATCTGTTTTTTCTTTAGCAAAATTGAATAGGCTAAAAGTTCCTTTAACGTAAAACAACACTTTAAGCCCTTTAACAGGAGAGGTTTGATTATTGCCACCTATTTCATTTGCTTCAACCTCTATGAATTTAATAGTGTCTTTTTGAAAAAATGATACCTCCAGGTTCGATTGCTTTACAGCTATTTTTTTATTGGAACCTTTAAGTGAAGTGCTGCCATCGTATTCAACCTCAAAAGCCATAAAACCTAACGAGTCTTTAAAAATTTTGGGATTATCTCCAATTACAAATATTGCTTCTCCATCCTTATTAGTTCGTATTTTATCCAGTAATACAGATGTATCGCTAACACTATAAAACTTCACTATAGCATCATTTAAAGATATATACCGTTTTTCTTTTACCCTGAGCTTAGCAACGAGGGTTTCTGTTTTGTTATGGTCTTTAACATATTCAACACTAATGCGTGTGGTTTTCTTTTTATTTTTTTGTGCAAACACATTACCGGCAGCAATTATTACAACTAACCCGATTATTAAAATATGCTTATACAAACTTTTCATTTAAAACTGTGTTTTATAAATCTTTAATCTTTTCAGACTCCTTCTTTTCTGTTTCCTTTACTTTTCGCTTTATTACCCGTTTCATAGCCGTTTTTCTTAATTGCGCATAATTGCCCTCATCGGCTTTTACCACAGGTAAAATGGGCAGAAACTTAGAAAACAGGAAAAACAACATACAGAACAGGGCAACTCCTGCAAAAGTTAGAAGCCACTCAATTAAGGTGGGTGTATAATGAATATACTCTGGCCTCATATCCTGTAAAGGAAGCAAGGGAGCTTCCAGGGTAGGGATAATTATCAGATAACGTTTTACCCAAAGTGCTAATACCGCAATTGCAGAAACTGCCGTAATGCTGTTAATATTTCTAAACTTAGGAATAAGAATGACTATTATGGGCAATACAACCCCAATAATGGCTGCAAAGAAAAACCACCACCAATATTCATTGGGGTTAAATAGTTTATAAAGCACTTCCATTTCCCAGGTTTCGGAGCCATACCAACTGGTTAAATATTCGCTAAAAGTAAAATATGCATACAGTGCACCTAAAATCATTAGTATTATACCGAGGTAATTAAAATGAATTTTGGTAATGTACGATTCCAGCTTGTAGTATTTTCTAAATACCCACATGGCTATAATAAGCACCCCAGTACCTGAAAAAACAGCCGCAATCACAAAATATGGAGCAAAAATAGTACTGTGCCATCCCGGGCGCAGGGTCATACCGAAAATCCAGGCTAAAACCGAATGAACAAGCACAGCCAGGGGTATTATTATGGCCGACATAATATCGAGGCTGCGGTCTAAATACCTGTTTTGTTTTGGAGTGCCGTTAAAATCAACCGCTAATATTTTATACACTTTATTCCTCCATTTACTCTTAAAGGGGTAATCTCTTAATGCAGCTAAATCGCGAATAGATGCCAGGTACAAAAATATAATGCTGCCAATAAGATAGGTTGTAATAGCCAGCACATCCCAAATAATAGGTGATTGGATTCTGCCAAATAAAGCTAAATGATGGAGCCTGTCTAAACGACCCATACATAATAAAATATAGGCAGGGCCAATTAAGGTTGAAATAACCGTAATAATTTCGGCAATTCGTATAATAGGTGTTCGCCATTCTACCCTGAGTAAATGCAGTATGCCCGATATTAGTGCACCTGCATAACTAATGCCAATAAAGAAAATAAAGTTTGCTATAAATATACCCCAAACCACATTATCGCGCATACCTGTAACAATGTGGCCTTCAATAATTTGTACAATTAGCGCATATAAACCACCCAAAATAAACACAAATGCTATTGCAAGCCATACCATGCCCGGCTTGCTTATTTTCACCATCTGAGAGGTAAAATAGGCTAACATTTTAGAAGATTTTTGGTCGAGCTTCATATATCAGTTAGTGCTTTTTAACAATAGATTTTTTGTAAAATCCCTTTTGCTCATCCGTAAGGGTGCTAAACCCTTTTTCATAATCAAACAGGCGGTCAACCGGAGGCAGGTAGTACACATTGGGTTGTGTTCCCAGCTCTGCCATAAAATGATACCCTGCACGGTCGTATATTAGCTCGCTAAAGCGGAATGATTCTGTTCCATTTGATACAATATCTTCGTTTTTATCGCCAAAAAATATAACCCCATTGGGGCAGCCTGTAACACAATCGGGCAGTTTACCCTGGCGTGCCATATCTGCACAAAAATCGCATTTGCCTACCGTTCCTACTTTGTGTGGGGTGCTGGTTTCAGGAGAATATGCCCTATCGGCAAATTTGGTTTCCTCTGGCTCTTTCCATTGAAAAACCCTTGAAGAATAAGGGCAGGCTGTCATACAAAATTTGCACCCGATGCAACGCTCATTATCTATAAGAACCAGGCCATCTGTACGCTTATAGGTAGCCCCAACCGGACAAACTTTTACACAAGGTGGTTGATTGCAATGAAAACAAGGCTTGGGAAACCAGTAAGGAGCTGTGTCATTACTGTCCTGCATCAGAAATACTTTTATCCACTCATCTTCAGGTGGCAGGTCGTGCATTTTTTGGCATTTGGTAACACATTTCCTTGCGTTTCTACACCTGGCAAGATCAATGACCATAACAAATTGTTTACCGGGAATTCCTTTTCTGGCCTCGGCAGGAGTAACAGGAAGCATAGAAGATTTTTCTACCTGAACAAGTTCCCCGTCAGGAGATAATAGCGATACCATTTCTCCTTTATCTTTGCACGATTGAGCAACAAGACCAACCCCACCAATTGCTCCAATTGCAACAGGAACCGTTTTTGACATAAACGTCCTCCTTGATTGTTTGTTTTTTTCTATATCCATTCCCCTATGCTTGAAAAGCTTACTTTAAGAAAAGCCTTATACTCAAAATATTAGAACAATAATTAATTCTGTACTGGTAAACGTATTATACCAGCGAGACAATAACAGAACAGGTTTTTCTACTGTATATAATATTTAATTATGAAGTTGGCATTTCTTTAAAAGAAATTCTATAATTAAAGTTTGCTTTTTATGTGATTAAGATCACACTTAGACTTGACGAAAATCATTGGAATCTATTAAGAGTAATATAAAGCCAATCAATACAAATATCTATGACATTCCGTACATAAATCTTCATCCCACCCATTTTTAAGTTTTTTAGGGTGTATAAATTCAAGAGAATCCATAATTGAAGCAAACTGCTCTTTTCCAGGCTTTCCTTGTAGCACTATTGTATGACATAAATTGCAATCTTTAGATATCACTTTACCATCTTCGCTTTTATGGTTATCATCATGGCACCTAAAACAGCCATTATAGGTTACATGGCCAATGTGGCTTTCATATTCATCCCAACTTACCCCCATCGCTGGAAAAATATTCTGCGAAAACTCATATATCATACCTTCAATTGCCTTATCAACATCCGCTTCTCTGGTTTCAAGAATTTTAGGCATTTTTTCAGTATAAAACTCTTTTGTATAGGTTTTTATGGTATGAATAGCCGTGTCTTTATTATCATAAGGATCTTTAAACAAATCCATAGCAATCTTTTTTATAAATGGAAGGTCTTTAGGAATATCTCCTGCAGTTATTGCGTGGTCGATAAATTCCTGTGGGGTATAATAATGATGCGAAGGCCGGTTGTGACAATCCATACAGTCCATATTTCTAATTACCGCCTTAGCCATTTTTTTTTCACTAAGCGGCTTATCAACATCTTCATACAAGGTAACTTCTCCTGTTTCGAGATTGGTATATTTAACCCAAGGAATTGCTTTTCTATTATCCCGTTTAGGAATATATTCTATTTTTACATCAGGGTTAATATGCCAATGGATTCCTTCGGAAAGCCCTAAAGCACTATGCTCGGCTCCTATTTTCATTTTAAGGGCAATCTTCCACTCCGAATTTAGGCTGTCTGATAAAAAGTGTTTGGTTTGGCGCAATTGCCTTGAGTAAAACTTCTCGGGCCAATGGCATTTTTCACAGGTTTCGCGTGCAGGCCTAAGGTTATGGATTGGTGTTTCTATAGGTCGGTTAAAATCATCAGTTAAAACAGCATATACTTGCCTTAACCCCGATAGCTTAGATCTTACATACCAGTCAGCACCAGTACCTACATGGCATTCAACACACCTAACTCTGGCATGAGGAGAGTTTTGATAAGCAACGTATTCGGGTTCCATTACCTCATGGCATAATGTGCCACAAAATTCATTTGATTCGGTATAATGAAACGCCTCGTAACTACCAATTGAAGAAAGAATAACCAACACAATGGTGCCTACACTAAAAATAAAGATGGCATTTCTGTATTTAGCAACATTTAAATTAATAATTGGCCAGCCTTTTTTAATATATTCAAGCTCTCTTTTTTTTCTGCGCTTAATTTCAACCATCATCCCAATGGGGATAATAATTAATCCAACCACCAAAAATCCTGGAATAATAATATACGTAAAGAGGCCAATGTAAGAGCTTGTACTTTCGTATAAGTACCCTACTATACTAAATGTAATAATCATGAACAAGCTTATGCCTGCTATAACTGTTCCTATAAATGAGATAAGGTTATAATAAGACTTGGGGAGTTTCATTGAGGAAGGTTTATGGGTTATAGGTACTGTTTTCTGCTATTATTACAACTTCCTGTCAAATATCAACCATTGACTGCCTTATAAATATGATTTTTGTCATGCCCACTATTGTATTAAATCAGATGCTCATTTTATCAGGGTCAACTTGGGTTTGTTTTATTCTTTCCGAATTCGTTTTGTGTAGTACAGAGAAACCCCAAGAGAGATAATAGCAAAAACTAAAAATGCGATAACTCTATAGCCAACAGCCATTCTGCTTAAATCAATAAAAAACAAATGGACACCGGTAACCAGAATGGTTAAAATAGATAAGTAGCGGTACTTACTATTGTTAAGCAAAATACTAAGAAGAAAGAACCCGAATGCGGTTGCTGTCCAGGCCAATGTAACATAATAGCTTGGCAAAGCTTTATTTAGGCTATAGAGAATCATAAAAAAAGCTATTAGCAAGTATATATACCTAAAAACATCCGTTTTCAATGTAAGCCGCTCTTTTTGCCAATTTAATATTCGTGCAGTGGCTAAAGCGGTGAATGCAAAAGCAAAACTAACAACAACAGAGTCTGAGGTAGTAAGATAAATAAATAATATGGAAACAAATAGAATTGAATTAACAACTACTATAATTTTAGATTTAAACCACAGAGCCATAGACACTACCAAAAAACTTTGCAACACAAGTAGAGAATAGGCACTGGGCAATCCTGAATAACCATATATTGCAATGCTAAAAGCCATAAACCCAAAACATGCATACGTTGCTGGGGCAAAATCTCTACTTAGCTTTAGTTTTAAAATTACCGAAAATAAAAGAGAGTATAGCGCAATAGCACTAAAAATTAATGGGTAATTTTGATTATAAAAAGTGGGTATTATAATTAGTAACAAGAACGAAAAGCATAAGGCATTCCATATAGAAATTGAGATTAAAACCGTATTTGATTCTATTTTTTCTTTCGGAGTAAAAACTGATAGAGAATAAATAATTGCATATCCAAACAAGAACAAAATGCTGTACTGAGGCAATTCAATCAATCTCATTTGATGGCTCATAATTGGGTTGCTAAACAACCATACTAAATGAGCCAGGTAAACCATAAACAAAGAAAAAATATACAATCTCCACCATAATTTATAGTTAAATAAGACATGAGCACCTAGGGCAGTTAGTATAAGAATTAGAAGAGTAACGTAGGCAGAATCAATGAACACAGCCGTTGTTATACAAAGAAATAATGCTATGGTTCCCAGAAATTCCGAATTATTACGTAGGGCATTGTAAAACTGAACTCCTATAAGAATAAACAGTAGAATAACAACAATTACTTTTTGCGTTATTAATGGTTGTTCTGCAAAAAAATGTAGCCTTACTGTAATATAATACAGTAGCAGTGGACTGCATATTTTGAGTACATTTGCCAGAATAGGAAAAGATTTTTGTGAAAAATAGGAGAATGTAAGAAGTGATAAAGTGAAGATGTAAGCAATGATTTTTGATAAAATCAAGTATCCAATGCTTTCGATGTATGACATTAAAAATACGATACCCAATAGGAATACAATACTACCAAGCCATGCCAGTCCGTATTCAACAATTCTAGATTCTGTGCCTGCTGCCGTAAATACTTCTTCTGATAACTCCCCTGATTCAGGTCTTTCTATTTCACCTCTCCACTCAACTCTGAGAATTGATTCTATTTTACTCAGGCGTTTCTCCAAAGACCGGATTCTATATAATAAAGCTTTTTGATTAGAATCGTTATCATTCTCAATAACTGACATAACAAACTTTAATTATTAATAAGAGATACAGTAATCTACAAAAAATCCTCTTAAACTCGAATTATTTAAGCCTTAAAAACCCCTTTGTTACCTTTTAGAATCTACTTCAGCCCAAAGCCTAGGTTTATATTAGCTAGTAAGTAATTGTTTACAACAAAAAAGGGGGCGTAAGCTCCCCTTTTTTACTTATTTGTTTAACTACTCAGCTAACGTTCTCACGTAATTTATAACCATCCATCTATCTTCATCATCATCAATTTTCTTTTCAAAGTTTGGCATTTCATCACGCCCAATAATGGCTTTGTAATAAAGCTCACCATCAGTTTGCGATTGGACTTCTTCTGAAGTTAAATCCTTCATTTCTGTTTCGAGCTCCTTGGCTTTGGTGCCATCGCCAAATCCTTCTTTCCCATGGCAGGATTTGCAGTGTTGCATATAAAGTTCTTCTCCTATACCGTCTTCATCTTCACCGGCAAACTCATTTTCCATGTTTTTGTATTTTTCTGGCACCGTCCATTTTTCCTGAGGCGGTTTAAAAGCTGCTATTGAAAAAGCAAAAGCAGCAATGATACCAAAGATTAGAATTGAATTAAGTTTTGTTTTCATTTTACTAAAGTTTAAAGTGAATATTATATTTGTTTATTAAATTATGTTTTTTTGTTTACAAAGGTTCGTTTAATATTTTTGGTTCTATTTTTTTTATTTTTAATACTTTATAAATAGCCAGTATAAAATGATACCAAGCTCCTGCCAACACTACAAAAACTGAAATAATCATCCATAATGGTGCCTCATCTCCAAACAAAGAACGATTCTCAGATACATTAGAGTAGTCAACAATCGTACCCCAATTAATTTTCTTTGCTTTAGTGATTGTACCATAGTCATCGTTATCATCAATTTTTACAATAACGTTAATAGTGCCAATGGAGTCTCCAGCTATATCTTCAGGAAACTCCATTGTTCCAATACCTTTTTTATTTGTTTCTATTTTACTTAAATAAAGTGTGCTAAATAGTCGCTCAACTCCAATATTCAATTTTACCCCTTCAATTGGTTTAGGGTTTCCAATCGAATCAATTTCAAAAGTAGAAACCGTAATAAGTTTTATGGAATCAACTATTTCAAAAGAAACATCAACGTTTAAATCCATAAACTTAACTTTTTTTTGGGCAGCTTTAAGCGAATCGTTACCACTATACATTACCTTGACAACGGAGTATCCTCGCTCATCTTTTGGAAATAAATACTTAGCTTCAATAATAAGCATAGCATTTCCATTGGCATCAGTATAAATGGTAGTCAGTTGCCGTTCATTATCCAAATCAAAAGTTGTTAGAACCAGTTCAGCATTTTCTATTCCTTTCATTTTTTTTCCGGTACCCTGAAAAAGTATGATGGAAATTTTTTTATCGCTATTTGCAAGCTTCTCATAATACACTTTTAGTCTGGTTTTCGTCTTTTTTTGAATATTTGCTGCTGCAGTAGTTTTAGCAGGTAAATAGTAAAAAAAGAATAAAAACAATAGGGCTGTAGTTAAAATATATTTAGGTTTCATATCCATTTATTTTTATTATCCCTTAGACAACTTTCTTCTAGTTTTATAAAAAATAACAAATTTATTTTCTCCTTTTTTTTCAAGCATTTCGCTTATTGGTATTATTGGTGCTAATTTTGATGCAACCACAAAAAAGAGAACACAAATGGCAATTCCTGCAATTGTTAAAGACCATTCAATCCAAGTGGCCGAATAATGAACCCAACTTTCACGAAAATCCTGCATTGGCAAATAGGGCGTTTCAAGCACAGGAACAATCATTAAATATCTCATTACCCATAAACCTGCTAATACAAATACCGATGTTATAGCTATACTGTTTATACTCCTAAACCAAGGCACACCAATAATAATAGAGGGTAAAAATGCAACCATAAATATTGCGACTGAGAAATGGATTCCATACTGCGAAAAATCCATGTATTTGCTCAATAAACGATTGGTGGTTTCTTGTATATTATACCAATCGGTTATATACTGGCTGAAATAAAAATATCCATAAAATAAAGACAGTATTACTAATGAAAACCCCAGATACAAGAAGTGATTATCTGTAAATACTTTTTCTAATCTTTGGGTTTTTCTATAAATCCACATTATAATAATTAACAGTGCTATGCCTGAATAAACTGCCGACAAAACGAAAAAAGGTGCTGTCATTGCACTATGCCACCCTACTTTTAGGTTCATGCCAAATAACCATGCTAATAACGAATAAGCTATAATTGACGTAGGAATAATAATAGCTGCCATTATATCAAGTGCTCGATTTAATAGTTTTTTTTGTTCAGGTGTATTTTGATACCCCAGTGCTAAAAATTTATACAGCTTTTTACGCCAACCATATAAATTCAAATTTGCACTATTGTCTCTTAGCAAAGCAAAATCTTTTATGTATGTAAAATATAAATAAACGATACAAAAAATAAGGTCTGTCATAATTGCAATTAAATCCCAGGTAATTGGAGACTGGATTCGTGGGTACAAAAACAGGTTAAGCAACCTTTCGGGTCGACCTAAGCACAACAAAATATAAACGGGACCAACAATTAACGCAAATACGGTTATTAGTTTCAATATTCGCTGCAATGGTTTTGCCCATTCTACTCTTGCCAAATGAAATATTCCGGCTATAAGGGCTCCGGCATAACTAAGACCCAGTATAAATACAAAATTAACTATATACACCCCCCAAACCACATTGTCTCTCATTCCTGTAATTAAGTGACCTTTAGTTATCTGTAACACCAAGGCATATAAACCAATACAAATTAAAACTGCCAGTATAAAAACTTTCAAAAACCATTGCTTATTTGGTTTTTCAATAAAAGTTTTATTCTCTTCCAGTAACTCTTTAGCTTTTAAGTGCGAGTCCATTAATATGATTTTTTAAGGTTTTGAAATCGATTTTAATAAAATCTCCTTTTTCTCTTCAGATAAGTTACTAAATCCTCTTTCGTAGGGGAACATTCTGTTTACAGGAGGCAGATAGTAAACATTGGGTTCAGTGCCTAGCTCCTCAAGGTATCTGTAACCAACTCTTTCTTTTATCAATTCCTTAAACCTCAATGTTTCTTCGCCATTGGTTACAGTGTCTTCATTTTTATCACCAAAATATATTGCACCCATAGGGCAACTTGATGCACAATATGGCAGCTTACCTTCCCGAGCTCTATCTGGGCAAAAATCGCATTTGCTAACCACACCATGCTGTCCTGGCGTTTGTGTTTCAGGCGAATAGTCAGGATCGTTACTTGCATACGTCTCTTTGTTTTCCCAGTTTAATATTCTGGCTGAATATGGACATGCGGAAATACAAAACTTACACCCAATACATCTATCTGCATCTACCAACACCACATTATCAGTTCTTTTAAAGGTGGCTCCTACAGGGCATACTTTTACACAGGGCGGATTGTCGCAATGAAAACAGTTTTTAGGAAACCAATAAGGTTCGCTTTCAGGGTTATCTTTCATTAAATAAACTTTCATTAACTCCTGATCTGGCAAAAGGTCATGTCCTTTCTGACAACCTTCAACACATTTTCTTGCATTTTTGCATTTGGCCAAGTCAATTACCATTACAAATGAACGCCCAGGTATCCCCTTTCGAGCTTCAATACCTTTGGCAGGGCTACACGGGTTTATTTTACAATCATTTGCAGGTTTTTCAACCTCTATTACCGTACCATCTGTAGTAAGTACTTTAATTTTTTCACTTTTCTTAGGAGGCTCTTCTAAAATTTTTGCAGCCGCCAACCCTCCAGCAGCAGTTGCAACACCAATTTTAAGCCCTGTGCTAAGAAATTTTCTTCTGGAATTACTTTTTTTATCTTTCATAGCACTGTTTTTAATATCATTAACCACCAATTAAAATAACCATAACCTTGTGATATTGAAACCAATGAGCCAGCCTCCATTAATTCAGACCTGCTTGCTACCAGAGGTTCTTCATTATTGTTGCAAGTTATTGAAGTAACACCTTGCGCAGAATAAAACTGTTTTTTCATGGTAGTATATTTATGAATGAGTAATTCCTTATTGCCTATCACAAAATTAGATAAGTAGCTCCCTAAAGGCCTATGATGTCCATTATTCACCTATGTGATATATATCACTTTTAATATAGATAATAATCAACATATAGTAGAATTTGGTTGGTTAGTGAGAATTAAAAGAAAACAAGGCTATAGTTTTATTTGAACCGCCTTGGTTTTATTTTAGCACTATGCGAGAAATGATTGAAAAACATTTTCCTTTTTTTAAGGAACCTGAATTGGTAGATGCCATTTTAAACGTAGGTAAAGAGATAATACTAAAAGAAGGCGAGCCTATAATACGAGTAGGTGAGTTTATTAAAAGCACTCCACTAATTACCGATGGGTTATTAAAAGTAATTAGGCAGGATGATGACGGGAAAGAAATCTTACTATATTATTTAACAGGAGGCAATACCTGTGTAATGACCGTTACCTGCTGTATGCATCAAGAAAAAAGCAAGATTAAGGCCATTGCCGAAAAGGAGTCGCACATTATTCTAATCCCATTTCATTATATGGATGATTGGATGCGTAATTACAGAACCTGGAGAAATTTTATACTGCAAACCTACTCGGCTCGTTTCGAAGAAATGTTAGCCACTCTTGACCAAACTGCTTTTGAAAGTTTAGATACCCGCTTGATCAAATACATCAACGATAAAAAGCTCGTTTTAGAAACCGATGAATTTAAAATAACCCACCAGCAAATTGCTTCTGAGCTTAACTCATCGAGAGAAGCTATTAGCCGATTATTAAAAAAATTAGAAGGCCTTAATGTTATTAAGCTTGGTAGAAATAAAATAAAAATATTAAAAGATTTTAAATGAGTGAATGGTAGAAGGAATGAAGGATAGAAGGAATGAATGGTAGAATCTAATAGCTACTACCTTTTTATTCTGTCTATTAAATTATTCAATCATTAAATTAGCACGACATGCCCAAATTTTTAAAAAAGAGTTTAATTATTCTCGCAAGCCTGTTTTTACTATACTTTATAGGCACTCGACTTACCGCAAGAATAGTTGATGAAAAGTTCAATAGGGTGGCTCTTGCGGCTCCTTACCATTATTCAGAAAAAACTACTGCTCTCTACTACAATCTGCCTTTCGTTGCTGATTTGCACAGCGATGTACTCTTATGGAAAAGAGATATTACCAAAAGGCATAGTCATGGCCATGAAGATATTCCTCGTATGATTGAGGCCAATGTAGCTTTACAAGCATTTACAATTGTGAGTAAAACGCCCAAGAATATGAATTTTGAGCATAACGATGATAAAACTGATAATATAACCACATTAATGTTTGGCACAGGTCGCCCACCAACCACTTGGTTTAGCTTAAAAGAAAGAGCCTTGCAACAATGTAAAGAACTGTATAATTTTAGCAAATCATCGCAAGGCAAATTGCAGGTTATTACCAACCAACAAGAGCTTAAAAACTACATTGAAGATAGAAAATTGAACAAAAACCAAACTGCAGGCTATTTAGGAGTGGAAGGCATGCAAGTGCTCGAAGGTGATTTAACCAATGTGCAAGTTATGTACGATGCAGGCATTCGTATGATGGCTCCTACCCATTTTTTTGATAATAAGCTAGGAGGCTCTGCACACGGAATGAAAAAAGGCGGGCTAACTCCCTTTGGTGAACAGGTAATTAAAAAAATGGAATCATTAAATATGATTGTTGATTTGGCTCATGCCTCTCCTGCACTAATTGATGATGTATTAAAACTAGCAACACGCCCCGTTTTAGTATCGCATACAGGCGTAAAAGGCACATGTAACAACCTTCGTAATTTATCAGATGCTCATATTAAAGGTATTGCTGCCAATGGAGGTCTTATTGGAATTGCTGTTTTTGAGGCCGCAGTTTGCGGTACCAATGCAGCCGCCACAGCTAAGGCTATTAAATATACCACCAATTTAGTGGGGGTTAAACACGTTGGCCTGGGCACCGATTTTGATGGAGCCATTCCTGCTCATTTTGATGTAACAGGCTTTCCATTAATTGTGGACGAACTACTTAAACTTGGCTATAGCAATGCCGATATTGCTGCTATAATGGGAGGTAATATTAGAGATTTTATGCTGAAGAATTTGCCTGAGTAATTTCATCTTATTCCATTAAGATTCTTAGTTGGTCATTATATTTTATTCAAAACAATGTTACTTTATGACTTTAAAAACTATAATAGCTCTACTTCTTCTAAATCTAACCACCCTGATTTCGGCAGCTCAATCCGACTTTTTAGCTAATCAAAAAAGATATAGCCGTGTTAGAACTTCTATAAAAGAGAAGAAGCAAACTGTTATTGATAAATTACAAGAAAATGGAGTAGAGTTAGCAGATGTAAATATTTTAATCATAGCCTATAAAGCCGAAGGTTTGCTTAATCTTTATGCTAAAAACAAAACAGATAGCAAGTACAAATTATTAATAACATACCCTGTTTGTGCAGATTCGGGAGAATTAGGCCCTAAAAGGAAACAAGGGGACTATCAAGTACCAGAAGGATTTTATAATATAGATCGATTTAATCCGTCAAGCAGTTTCTACCTTTCATTAGGTTTAAATTATCCAAATAAATCCGACAGAATTAAGAGTAATGCTGAAGATTTAGGAGGAGACATTTTTATTCATGGCGACTGTGTAACTATTGGTTGCATTCCTATGACAAATGAAAAAATCAAAGAAATTTACTTGTATGCCACCTATGCGAAACAAGCAGGACAACATAAAATACCTGTATATATTTTCCCTTTTAAAATGAGTACTCAAAACTTTGAGACATATTCAAACTTTAATAACAGCAATCCCGAATTAATTAATTTTTGGAACAACCTAAAAACTGGTTACGATAAATTTGAAGAAGAGAAAGTTGAACTAAAAGTTGAAGTAGACAATAACGGCAAGTACTTGTTCTAAAGTAAAACTACATATTTATTCGTTTATGGAACATTGGGGACATATCATTTAATTATCCCTATATAAAACTAATAATCGTAAGTTATATATTTGCGACATGAGAAAAACTGCCATAATTATAGCATCTACCATTTTAGGGTTATTTGTAACCTCTTGTAATAACAGCGTAAAGCAGCAGAAGGAAGAAAAAACAGAAAGTGCCACTACAGAGCACCCACATAACATGATGAACCTAAGTGATGATAGAATTTCGCTAAATTTAAATCCAAAGCAAAAGCAACATCAACTAAAAAATATGCGAAGTCATTTAGCTGCAGTTCAACAAATTACACAGCTTCTTGCAACTGATGACTATGACAAAGCATCTGAAATTGCCCATTCAAAATTAGGCCTAACGCCAGAAATGAAGCAAATGTGCTCCATGTTTGGAGATGAAAATTTCGAAAAAATAGGATTGAATTTCCATAACAGTGCAGATGAAATGGCGAGAATATTTAAAAATAGAAATAAGCAAGAATCGCTACAGGCCTTATCTAACACTATGAATTACTGTGTAAAATGCCATGCAGGTTATAGGCAATAAGAATAGGGGGAAGCGCTAGCATCTCCCCTTCCTTTATTCATTATTCTTAAACGGAGCCAGACTCTGACCTCCAAATCCTTTAGGGCATTTTTCAACATGGTCAAATCCGAGTTCAATATCTCTACCAGAATGAGGTATATAGGCGGTTTTAAAGAGGTAATCCCAAATACTTAAGGTATTACCTAAAATCCGCAACCATATTTGTAATCTTCTGATTTGTAGCCGATTAGACCTGACAGGTTTCACCCAATTAAGTGATCCGAAAATGGCTATAACTT
>JAMOMJ010000007.1 GCA_027067135.1 Cyclobacteriaceae bacterium | reverse complement strand
AGCTACCAGTCCACCACCAAATAATGGTAATAATATTGCAGAAAGCTATTGTCAAGATTCGGCCTTACCAAGTTTAGATGCTAACACATCAGTTGGAGCTATTGCAGTAACTTGGTACTCAGATGCTGCTTTAACAGACTCGATTGGAGCTGGTAACCCATTTACACCAATAGCTACGAATCTTGATATGACTGTTGCTGGAACTACCACATTTTATGTTATTCAAAATGTGGGTTGTGGAGATAGTCCTGCTATTGATTATGTAGTTACGATTGATACAAAGGCAAATTCAGGCACAGCAACTGACCAATCAGTTTGTAATTTAGATACAAGTTTTGATTTATTTACTGGTTTATCGGGTTATCAAGCTACAGGTATATGGAACGATGATGATGCCACAGGAGCACTTTCTGGAGCTCAAAACGAAATTTTCGATGCAACAACTGCAGGTCTTGTAATAGGACAAGTCTATAACTTTACTTATACTGTAGCAGGTGTTGGGAGTTGTTTGGGAGTAGATGCTTCAACCACATTAAAAGTAACAATTTCGGGGGCAAGTAGTACACCTCCTACAGATAATAATCCAAGTGATCCAGTTACAGCTTGTTTAAATGCTGCAGCACCCACAATTTCTGTAACTGGCACCAATGTAAAATGGTATTCTGATGCAGCTCTAACCAATGAAGTTAAACTAGGATCAGGATCTAACTTGGATACTGATGGCTTAGTTGATATGGCAGTAGTTGGAATAACCTCTTTCTATGCTACGCAAGATAGTGGTTGTGGAGAAAGTGGATCGATCGAAATTAAAGTGGAAGTAACGGCTTTGCCTGATGCTACCATAACTGGTAATAATGCAGTTTGTGAGAACACGGCTGGCGAAGTTTATTTAGTTACTGATGCTGGAGCAGGTGCTACTTATGCCTGGACAGTTACTGGAGGAATCCCTGTTTCAGGAGCTGCAACAAATGCGTTTACAGTTGATTGGGGGACTAGTGGAGGTATTGTAGAGGTAACGATTACAAGCCCTGCACCAAGTAGTTGTGTTACTATCTCCAATATTAGCGTTACTGTATCAGCTATCAGTTCGCCACCAAATAATGGTAATAATATTGCAGAAAACTATTGTCAAGATTCGGCCTTACCAAGTTTAGATGCTAACACATCAGTTGGAGCTATTGCAGTAACTTGGTACTCAGATGCTGCTTTAACAGACTCGATTGGAGCTGGTAACCCATTTATGCCAACAGCCGCTTATCTTGATATGGCAGCTACTGGAACTACTACTTTTTATGTTACTCAAAATATAGGTTGTGGAACAAGTACAGCGGTAGAGTATAGTATTACTGTTGATCCAAAAGCTGACTCGGGCGTAGCAACTGACCAATCAGTTTGTAACTTAAATACAAATTTTAATTTATTTAGTGGATTAGCGGGTCATCAAACTACAGGTACATGGAACGATGATGATGCCACAGGAGCACTTTCTGGAGCCCAAAACGAATTGTTTGATGCCACAACTACTAGTTTAGTTACTGGACAATCTTATGATTTTACTTATACTGTAGTAGGTACAGGTACTTGTTTAGGAACAGAAGTTTCAACAACTTTAACGATAACAGTTACAGGAGCTAGCCCCCCCCCAACTGGAACTAGCCCAGTAACGGCTTGTCAGAATAGCCAGATTGCTCCAGTGATTTCGGTAACAGGGACTAATGTCCTTTGGTACGATGACGCTACTAAAACTAATCCTTCGATAGGTTCTGGTCAAAACTTGAATACAGATGCCTTTATTGACTTGTCCGTAATAATGAATTATTCCTTTTATGCTACGCAAGATGAAGGTTGTGGTGAGTCTGGTGTTACAGAAATTGTTGTTCAAGTTATTGAATGTATAGGAAATTGTGATTTTACTGTTCAAGTAAACCCTTTTCCTGCAACCTGTCAATTTACCGATAACGGGACTAAAGACGGTGGAGTAAGCTTTGTATTAACAGGGGTAAATACCAATCCATTTTATTCAATATTTGAATCTGATGGCACTATTATCGTTAGTCAATCAGGTTCAGATTTTGGCAAATTTTTAGGGCCTGGTACGTATAAATATAAAGTTGAAGACTTAGCTGCAGGTTGTGGTCAAGAAGGGGAGTTTACAGTTGAACTGCAAGAAACTAAAGTAACTGGAACTGTTAGTAAAGCTGGAGATATAGCCTGTTTCGGTGATCCAACTGGAGGTTCTGCAGTAATAACAGTTGATGGAGGTAACGGAAATATATTTGAGTATAGTGCTGATGCTGGTGTGAGTTGGATAGCATTTAGCTCGGGTAGCACGGTAACTGGTTTGCCTGTTGGTGAAGATTATAATATCTTGATAAGAGTTGATGAAGATGATTTATGCCCATTTAGTGCTCCAATTTCAATTTCAGAGCCTGCTGCCATTGAAGCTACAGCTATTAAGCTTTCGGATACATACCCTGAGCAAGATATAGGCTCATTTAAAGTGGTAGATATTGCCTCTGATTTTCCACCTTTTGAAATAATGTTATTAGATGGTAATGGAGGTATTATTATTGATTTTTTACCTATTGAACCAGACCGATTTGGTAATTATAGTTATGTATTCGATCAACTTACATTAGGGGCTTATACAGCTATTGTAAAGGATTCTACAGGGTGTGAAGTTCCTGTAAATGAAATAATTATCGAATCAAAAACAGACGTTACAATTCCTAACGTATTTACTCCTAATAATGATGGGTATAACGAGGCATTTATTATTCTGAACAAAAAAGCAGATACTAAATTGGTAGTTGTCAACCGTTGGGGCGTTAGCATTTTTAAAGATGATAACTATCAAAACGATTGGAGAGCTGAAGGCGTGCCTGACGGTATATATTTCTACACCATTAGCATGGATGGTCAAATTTATAATGGCTCAGTAGAAGTATGGCGAGGTGGAGCTAAGATAAATAATTAAAAGTTTGGAGTTGAAAGTTCGAAGTCGGGAGTTGATTCCACTTTGAACTTTTTGTGTTACCTTACAACTGCTCTAAAAATTTTAAAGTATCAACACCATCGGCATAATCGGTAACATCTGGGTATTGTGCCTCTCCAAATTTTAGAAAAGACACAATGGCATCTCCATTTGAAATAATACATTGGAGCTTATCTTTTTTATCGGCTAGTAAATTAAATAAAGAATTGATATTATCATATTCTTCATAATAAAGCACTGCCAATGGAGAAACCATTTCTTTCGATTCTCTTAGCAATAAAAAGCCAGTGTCTAAATGCGGTTCCCTATTTACCAAATAAATAGATTTGGTATAATCATAATTATTTACCCACTTGCTATGGTTGCCTATTTCTTCAAATTCGCTCATTAGGTCTAAAAAATAAGCAAAATCATACCCTTTAGGCACATATAGTTTAGATACATTTCTGCAACCTAATCCAAAATAGGAGAAAATATCTTTGCCTAATGCTACTATTTCGTCATTTGTTTCTTTGCCTGTTAATACGGCACAAGAGGTTCTGTTTTTACGAATAATATGTGGTTTTTTACCAAAATATTGCTTAAAGTACCTTGCAGAATTATCACTTCCTGTTGCAATTACAGCATCAATGTTTTCGAGTTTACTTATGTATTCAATTTGATGTTCGAATTGAGGCTCAATGGAAATTAGCATTTCTGTTACCAAAGGCATTAGCACCTTATCTTGCGAGCTAAGTTTAATCTTTGCTATATTGCCACTGATTAAAACTGATAACAAATCGTGAAATCCTACTAGTGGAATATTGCCGGCCATTATTACGCCAATACCCTTGTCCTTATTTTTTAACGAGTAGGGGGTTACCCATTCTTCCAATGCTTCTTTTTTAAGCATCTTTGCTATTCCCTTAATAGCCATTTCAATGGATTCCGGTGTAAACCACCGATTCTCATTACCAGCCTTATCGAACCAAAGAAGTTTTTTTTCTTGTGGAAGACTATTAAGTGCTTTCCCCAATAGAGTAAGCCCATCAATTCTTGAAGTAAGGTTCATATTGTGATATTGAAGCACAAAGTTAATGCAACTCGTGATAGCTGTGGATGTGAGAATAATATAATTATACACTATTTATAATAATTCTAAATAACTAATATATATCAGTTTTTAGGAGCTTAAAACAGCATAGTTTTGCACCTCTTATTTATAAAAGATATGCACAAGTACATTGTTCTCTTACATGTTTTAGCTGCTACCGTTTGGGTAGGTGGTCATTTGGTGTTAGCCATTGGTATTTTGCCCTCCGTGGTAAAATATGGCAACATCGATCTGCTAAATGCTTTTGAAGCTAAGTATGAAAAAGTAGGGATTCCAGCTTTAATAATATTGGTAGTAACTGGTTTGTATATGGCAATTGACTATTTGCCAATGAGCGAGTGGTTTAATTTTAGTAATGACTTAAGCAAACATATCTCAATTAAAATTATCCTTTTGGGTATTACCATTGCATTGGCTTTACACGCTCGGTTGAAGCTGATCCCTAATTTATCAGTTAATAACTTAATTATATTGGCCGTGCATATAATTGCTATTACAACAGTAGCCGTGATGTTTGTGGTAACTGGCTTGAGTTTTAGGTTAGGATTTTTATAAAATAAAAAGGCCATTCTGAACTTGTTTCAGAATCCTAACTAAAAAGCATACTT
>JAMOMJ010000006.1 GCA_027067135.1 Cyclobacteriaceae bacterium | reverse complement strand
TCACTTAATTGGGGGAAACCTGTCAGGTCTAATCGACTACAAATCAGAAGATTACAAATAGGGTTGCGGATTTTAGGTATTAAGTAGAGGTTTATCATCTAAACAAATAGGAGTACAATTAGCCATTGCAGAAAGTACGATTAAAACCTATAGAACTAGTTTAATGGAAAAATTTAACGCCATAAATTCTGCTGACCTTACAAGAAAAGCAATGGAAAGTGGCTATTTATAGCCCGAGATTCTTCGGGTAAACCCTCAGAATGACTCGTAAAAGTGTGATGTAAAGGCGGTTAAATACGTTTGTCAAAGTTTAAAACTTTGACAAACGTATGAACAAAAAGAGGGTATGAAAGCTTAGTTTTCATACCCTCTTTTATATTTATTAACATATCTCTCCGCTTGAAGGGGATTCCCACCTTCGTGGGAATGACGATCAAGTTGGGGAATGAAGGACAAGTGAGGGTGCGACTCAAAGTCGCACCCTCACTATAAAACGTTAAGCCTCTCCCATAGCACCGCCAAAATTCATTGGAAATTGTGGTGCTTCGTTCGATTGCTTAATGGGGCCGTGTGCCTGCTCGTATTTTTGAATATTATCATTCAAAGCTCCTAGTAAACGCTTGGCATGCTCTGGAGTAATAACTACTCTCGATTTTACCTTTGCTTTTGGCACGCCCGGCATTAGTCTAATAAAATCGATTACAAACTCACTGTTGGAGTGGGCAATCATGGCAAGGTTTGAATATACACCTTCTGCTACCTCTTCAGACAACTCTATGTTAATCTGGTTTGGATTCTGTTGCTTATTCTTTTCGTCTGCCATTTTTATTAGCTTTCTGCTTTTACTCCCGCCTTGCCGGCAGGCAGATTCTCTTCAGCTTCTTCTACAACTGCAGGAGCACTTAAAGATTCTAATTCTGCTTTGTTTGCTACAAACATATCGTCAAATACACGCTGACCAGTACCTGCAGGGATTAAGTGACCTACAATTACATTTTCTTTCAAGCCATTTAGCGTATCTCGTTTACCTCTAATAGAGGCTTCACTCAATACTTTAGTTGTTTCCTGGAAGGAAGCAGCCGAAATAAAGCTTTCAGTTCCTAATGAAGCTGCTGTAATACCTTGCAACATTGGTTTAGAAACCGCAGGTTGTGCAGGACGAGAAGCTACCAACTTGGCATCTTTTCTCTTCAAGGAAGAGTTCTCATCTCTAAGCTCACGTGATGTAACTATTTGACCCGCTTTAAAGTTATTAGAATCACCCGCATCTGTGATAAAGAATTTATCTAAGATGGCATCATTCTCTTCTCTAAACTGAAATTTGTTCACCAATGTATTTGCTAAGAAAATAGTATCTCCAGAATCCAAGATCATAACTTTCTGCATCATTTGGCTCACAATTGACTCAATATGCTTATCGTTAATTTTTACGCCTTGTAATCTGTAAACCTCTTGAATTTCGTTAACAATGTAACGTTGAACAGCCGTAGGCCCTTCAATTGAAAGGATATCATTTGGCGTAATTGCTCCATCTGAAAGTGGTGTACCCGATTTTACAAAGTCATTATCTTGTACCAAGATATGCTTAGAAAGTGATACTAAATATCTTTTCTTAATGCCATCTTTCGACTCTATAAAAATTTCTCTATTACCACGTTTAATACCACCGTAAGAAACAACACCATCAATTTCACTAACCACAGCTGGGTTAGATGGGTTACGTGCTTCAAATAATTCCGTTACTCTAGGAAGACCACCCGTAATATCACGTGATTTACCCATTGTTCTTGGAATCTTAGCCATTACCTGACCCGCTTTCAATTTATCTCCATCTTCAACAGCTAAGTGAGCTCCTACAGGAATATTATATCCTTTAGTTTCTTCCTTACCATTGATAATGATAGATGGGTTCTTTGTTTTATCTTTTGTATCGATAATTACTTTCTCTCTGTGCCCAGTTTGCTCATCAGATTCTTCTTTAAACGTAACGTTTTCGATAACAGCTTCAAACTCAACTTTACCATCAAACTCACTTAAAAGAACTGCGTTATAAGGATCCCAGAAACACATTTTGTCGTCTTTCTTAACTTTGTCTCCTTCTTTAACAGTAATAAAAGAGCCATAAGGTACGTGGTTACTAATAAGCACTTGTTTCGATTTAGGATCAATGATCTTAATCTCACCTGTACGCCCCATTACCACATTTACCTTTTCGCCATCGGCATCGGTAGTTTCAAGTGTTCTAACTCCTTCGAATTCTAACTTACCATCGAATTTAGCCGTAATTTGTGCATCTACAGCAATGTTAGAAGCCGTACCACCAACGTGGAATGTTCTTAACGTAAGCTGTGTTCCTGGTTCTCCAATAGACTGAGCTGCAATTACACCAACTGCTTCGCCCATATTTACCATTTTACCAGTGGCAAGGTTACGGCCGTAACACTTAGCACAACCACCACGCTTAGTTTCACATGTCAGCATCGACCGAATTTCAACTTCTTCTATGCTTGTTTCATCTATTTGTTTAGCGATTTTTTCTGTAATTTCATCTCCAGCTCTTAAGATTAACTCTTCGGAAATTGGATCGAAAATATCGTGTACAGAAACTCTACCTAAAATTCGTTCAGATAATGGTTCAACAACATCTTCATTATCTTTTAAAGCTGAAACAACCAAACCTCTTAAGGTTCCACAGTCTGTTTCGTTAATTACCAAATCCTGAGAGACATCTACCAAACGTCTTGTTAAATAACCAGCATCTGCTGTTTTAAGCGCAGTATCGGCCAACCCTTTACGAGCACCGTGTGTAGAAATAAAGTACTCAATTACATCTAGTCCTTCTTTAAAGTTAGAAAGAATAGGGTTTTCAATAATGGCACCTACTGAACCTGCAATGTTTTTCTGAGGTTTTGCCATTAAGCCCCTCATTCCACCTAGCTGACGAATTTGCTCTCTAGAACCCCTGGCTCCTGAGTGCATCATCATATAAATAGAGTTAAATCCTTGCTGATCTGCTTCCAACTGATCCATTAAGGTAGTTGTAAGCTGAGAGTTAATTCTTGTCCAAATATCAATTACTTGGTTATAACGCTCATTATCGGTAATAAGACCCATATAGTAGTTATTCCATACGGCATCTACTTCTTCTTTAGCTTGTGCAACAAGTCCCTCTTTTTCAACAGGTACCATTACATCGTTAAGTCCCATTGATAACCCACCTCTATAAGCAGACTGGAACCCTAATGTTTTAATATCATCTAGGAAGTTAGCAGTAGTTGCTGAGCCTGAAATCTTATAGATAGTTGCAATAATTTTCTGAAGCTCTTTTTTAGAAAGTAACTTATTAATATAACCAACTTCTTCAGGAACAAACTGATTAACTAATACTCTACCTGCAACAGTTTCGATTAATTTATCTTCTAACTCGCCTGTTTCTTCGTTTCTTACTTTGGTTCTTAGCTTAATAAAAGCATTTTTTGAAAGCACTTCTTCGTTCAATGCGATGATTACTTCATCCGCATTATAAAACACCATTCCTTCTCCTGCAACAGGGAATTCTTTAGTTGATTTTCTACCCTTAGTTACATAGTATAAACCTAACACCATGTCCTGCGATGGCACTGTAATAGGTGCTCCGTTGGCTGGGTTAAGAATATTATGAGACGATAACATTAATAAAGAAGCTTCCAAAATAGCTTCATGTCCTAAAGGAACGTGAACCGCCATTTGGTCACCATCAAAATCTGCATTAAATGCTGTACATACTAATGGGTGAAGCTGAATCGCTTTACCTTCAATTAATTTTGGTTGAAACGCCTGAATACCTAAACGGTGCAGTGTAGGAGCACGGTTAAGCATAACAGGGTGTCCTTTCAATACGTTTTCAAGAATATCCCAAATAACAGGATCTTTTCTATCCACAATTTTCTTCGCAGATTTTACTGTCTTAACTATTCCCCTTTCAATCAGTTTCCTAATTACAAAAGGTTTAAATAGCTCAGCAGCCATTCCTTTTGGCAACCCACATTCGTGAAGTTTTAGTTCTGGCCCTACTACAATTACAGAACGACCTGAATAATCAACCCTTTTACCTAATAAGTTTTGACGGAAACGACCTTGTTTACCTTTAAGCATATCACTTAAAGATTTAAGGGCTCTGTTACCATCGGCTCTTACTGCATTTACTTTTCTTGAGTTATCAAAAAGAGAATCTACCGCTTCCTGAAGCATACGTTTCTCATTTCTAAGAATTACTTCTGGTGCTTTAATATCCATTAATCGTTTCAAGCGATTATTACGGATAATTACTCTTCTATAAAGGTCATTCAAATCTGAGGTTGCGAATCTACCACCATCTAATGGCACCAATGGACGTAATTCTGGTGGAATTACAGGAACCATTTTGATAATCATCCACTGAGGTTTGTTCTCAATTCTTGTTTCAGAATCACGGAAACCTTCTACCACTTTCAGTCTTTTTAAAGCTTCTGCTTTACGCTGTTGAGAAGTATCAGTTGCAGCTTGTAAACGAAGGGCAGCAGCCATTTCGTTTAGATTCAACCTTGCAAGAAGCATCTCCACTCCTTCGGCTCCCATTTTTGCGATAAACTTATTAGGATCATCATTATCCAATAATTGGTTTTCGCGAGGAAGTTTATCAAGTATATCTAGGTATTCGTCTTCTGTAAGAAACTCTAAATATTCAAT
>JAMOMJ010000005.1 GCA_027067135.1 Cyclobacteriaceae bacterium | reverse complement strand
ACCATTGTGGGTATGGCCGGTTTTTTTGCAGCAGCAGCCAATACACCACTATCTACCATAATAATGGTAAGCGAACTTACAGGCAACTATCAATTATTACTCCCAACTATGTGGGTTTGTGCCATTGCCTATTTTATTGCCCGCAAATGGAGTATTTACCGAAGCCAGGTGCCTAACAAAAGTTATTCAAGTGCTCATTATGGAAAGCATACACAACAAATAACCACCACTACCAAAGTAAAAGATTGCTATAAAAAGAGCAGGAAATTTTCATTTATAGAAGAGGATGCTACGGTACACGACATCCTTGAAATAATTGACCAGTCTCGTCAGCGCATATTTCCCGTAGTTGATGCAAACAATCACTTATTAGGAGGATTCAACATCGAAGATGTAACACATATTTTGCACAACCCCGATTCAGAGCTTAAAACCGCCAGAGATTTAATGTACACCAACATACCTCTTGTGTTTTTAGATGACACCCTGCACCAGGCCAATATGGTAATGAATGAGAGTTATATGGATGAAGCCTTGGTGGTATCCGATGCAACAGCTAATAATGTAATTGGCATTATTACTTCCTCAGACCTTGTACTATCATTTAATAAGAAGTTATCAGAACTTAATTTTGGAGATCAGGAAGAAGCAGATAACAGCCCAAGCGATGGAAACGTACTTAAAGCACTTAATTTAAGTCGTTTGGTGGAAAAAGATTTAATCACAGTAGCCCCGGAAAACTCACTAAGAGAAATTGTGAATGCCATTATTAAATCTAAGCGTAACATTTTTCCTGTAGTAGATACTGAGCAAAATTTATGTGGAGTTATCCTGCTCAATGAAATTAGGAGTATTATGTTCGACCAAACCCAATACGATACACTAACTGCTAAGGAAATAATGACTCAGCCACCGGAAATTGTAAAGATTACAGATAGTATGCAAAAAGTAATTTATAAATTTGAAACTACCAAAGCCTGGAACTTGCCAGTTACCGATGAAAATAAGAAATATATTGGCCTCGTATCTAAATCAAGCATTTTTTCTCAGTATCGAAAAGAACTGGTTAAATATGCAATTTATTAACACTATAATCTATGCCAAGCAATTCTCTTATTTTTTCTAATAAAGTGGCTGATATATACCATAATCCTGATGATAAAAAAATGACAATTATTTATCATGGGTTAGTGAATTATGGCCTGCTAATAGAAGTTATTGAATCTATTAACAAGGTGGTAGAAGAAAATGGAATCAGCGGTGCTTTAGTTGACCTTTGTAAATTGCACGGCTCATTTCATCGGCTTTTAGGTTACATGGAAGAAACAGGCTTTCCTCTCTTAATAAAACATGGACTAAAATTTCAGGCTCAAATTATTTCGGACGACATAATAATGCAAAATTTATCTAAAAAAGTAGAAGCAATGCTAGTTTCACTTGGTGTAAATGCTAATACATTTTATAATAGAGAAGAAGCAGAAGAATGGTTAGACAAGGCTCTGTTGAAAGAAAGGTAAACCTGGTTATCAAAAATACCTTCGCTTTAACACCTGCCTGTTAAAGGGAGCAAAATCAAAGCCCACCATTATTTCGTGTGTACCCCATTGATTGGTAATAAGTTTAGTACTAGGCAATTCCATAGAATATCCAATTCGTAAACGATCGCTAATTTGAAGTTGTGCCAGCGCACCAAATGTGTTAAAATTTCTAATGAGCACCCCTACCCATAAAGATTCTGCAAGCAGTACGCTTCCATTAATATCAACCGAAACTTGGTTGTCAACAATTTTAATTAAAGTAGAGGGCTTAATTTTAACACCATTGCTTAGCGGAAATATTGCACCTCCATTGAGGTAATAATGTCTTTTATATCTGGTACTTTCAGAGATTCCGTCATTAACTGTAAAATCTAAAATTCTGGGGACTGAAATTCCCACATAATAATATTCGCTATAATATAGTACTCCAAAACCGAAATTTGGCCGCAGAAAATTCTCATTGGTGGGTGTAAAGCTTGGGTCATTAACAAACTCCATATTAAGTTCACTATAATCATATTTATACTGAATTACACCTCCTTGCACACCTGCTGCCAAACGAGCCTTACCAAAATCAACTTTATAGGAGAATGTGGCAAATACTTCGCTGTTATTACTAACGCCCAGCCTGTCGTTTAATACATAAACACCTGCACCTCCTTTATTATTAAAAATGGAGGTGTGAGCTGTTAACGAATTTGTAACAGGAGCCCCTTCGATGCCAATCCATTGTGCTCTCGACATAAGGGTTACCGAAACATTATCAAATGCACCCACATAAGCCGGATTAATTAATGCCTGATTAAAAAGATATTGGTTGTATAACGGATCGTATTGTGCCTTAGAAGTAAACGCTACAATCAATAATGCAGAAAACAGTAATACCTTTTTCATACTAATAGCGAATTACAATAAAACCATTTTCGTTTTTGGAACCCTCTCCTTTTTCAACCACATAATAATAAGTACCCTCTAGTAATTGTCTTATTTTTCCAACATTGGATTTACCTGTAAATGTATTTTCTACATTATCGTACCCTGCCTGTTCAAATACTTTATCTCCCCAACGGGTATAAATGAGTACAACATTATTAGGGTAAAGCTCTATATTTTCGATTTTAAAAAAATCATTTATACCATCGCCATTAGGGCTTAGCGCATTATACACGTTTATTTCAGAGCCTGGTTCTGTAGTAAATTTACCAATGGTTAAAAACAGTTCTGTAGCATCGGTTTCACTTGTAACCGAACCTGCTAACACATCTCCGGTTCTTTCCATGCCTCCCAAACTGTAATATCCTTCATTTTGCGAGGATGCCTGTACAACTACGGCCTCTGTTATATTATCAAGAAATAGTTCGTCTTGCAATGGTAAAACAACACCTGCACCGGCAAACATACCATTAAGCACATCTAATTGCCAGTTTTGCCTATCGGTTACTGCCTCTAAATCACCTGCTGTTTTTAAGTTAGTGTTGGGCATATTTATAAGCACACCAATGGTAGGGTTTGTACCTTTAATATCCAGCAGTTCTACTGGCAGATATACATTATCAGCGCCTACAGGGTAATACTTATCACCAGTGCCTGTATGATATAGGGGGCCTTCAATAAATGAAGTTTCCGATCCCCCTGAAATAGCCGCACCTTCTTCAATTATTATTTTTGAGGTTCCGCTTGAAGATAAAATTCCGTCATTTAACACAAGTTCATCCTCAATAGTAATATCAGCACCAAATATCTTTTTTCCACCACCCGAAATCGTAAGCCGTGTAAACGATTGATCGTTATGATTAATCGTTTGGGTTTGGTTACTGGTTAATGTCAGTTGTCCTGTACCGGGTTCATAAGTAGCATTGTTTTGCCAAATTCCTCCTACTTGTATATCGCCATTATTTATTATGGTGCCGTTATTAATAATACTATCAGCAACAAAAAGTGTAGTGTTAGCACCTATGCTTAGTGTATAGTTTTTATTATACAGGCTTTGCGCCTGTGCAAAGTAAGAGCCGATAATAAAAATTAGCAGTAACTTTTTCATAGTTCAATAACCAATCTTCCTGATATGTGCGAGCGAAATTCTGTTCCTCCAAAAAGAGTATGTGAATTTGCAGAACTTAGTTCAAACTGCACTGTTTCTCCGGCATTTAGTTTTAATTCTGTTGAAAACCCAAACCCAATAAAGCTTCCTCCACCATTCGATGTCCTGGCTTTCATACTATATCTTGATACTCCATCTACGGTAACAATAATTGCAAAACTGCTGGCTTCTGCCATTTGCATATCAAAAACACCGGTAAAAGCATAGATGCCATTTACAGGAGGAGAGTACTTTCCTCCTCCATAAGTTCCACTTCCTGTTACATCGTAATCAACTACATCAAAATCAATAGCCCCGCCTCCGGAAGAAACTGAAAGGTTGCCACTTAGGTATGCTTTAAAAGCATCCTGGGTAGGCGAAGTGGAAGGAAGTGTTACACTATTGCCTCCTGCAATGATTAGTGTATTGCCCGAAACTGATAAGGTTTGATTATCTGTATGATCTTGTGCATCTACATAAATTTTTCGAGCAGCATCATTTGGATTAGAAGGTGAAGCTAAATTGGTAATTCTATTATTTCCAGCACTATTTCCTTCAAGTAACACTTGTGCCAATGTTTGAAGTTCGTTTGTAGTACTTGCATCGGCATCGTTTACCGCATCGGTAAAGCTACCGCCTCCATTGGAGAGTGTTACTGTAGAGCCAGTTTTAGAGATAGTTTGAAGCTCGTTACTGGTACTTGCATCGGCATCATTTACATTAAAGGAGCCTCCTCCATTGGATAAAGTTACAACCACTCCTGTTTTTGATACTGTTTGAAGTTCGTTACTGGCACTGGCATCTGCATCATTTACCGAAAATGAACCACCTAAATCAGATAGAGTTACTGTTGAACCTGTCCTAGCAATAGTTTGGATTTCATTGGTGGTGCTATTATCATTATCGGCAATGCTAAAAGTGGCATCTGTTCCTCCTGTAATGGTTACGGTTCGATCTGTTCCAGCTGCACTGCTTCCTAGGTTTTGCAGTTCATTACTTGCACTGGCATCTGCATCATTTACATTAAAGGAGCCTCCTCCATTGGATAAAGTTACAACCACTCCTGTTTTTGATACTGTTTGAAGTTCGTT
>JAMOMJ010000004.1 GCA_027067135.1 Cyclobacteriaceae bacterium | reverse complement strand
GCGATATAAAGAAGATAATGTAGAAGAGTTTTTAATTTATAAAAAGAAAAAAGATGGGGTCTATACTTTATTTAGAACAGCTACAGCAAATGAAAAGCAGCTCATAGATGATGAATTAAGTCCAAACACCACCTATAGCTATGGTATCAAAGCTATTTTTAAAAACGGAAGTGTAAGTAAATGGGTAGAAACTAAAGTGGTATATTAAAATTTTTAGATATGAAGAAGTTTGTTTTTTTAGTTTTATTTATTACAAGTTCTGCTTTTGCACAGCAACACCAATTATATTACGAATATAATGTTGTTTTTCAACCTTTTGGAGATCATTATGAATTCTTTGGTTATATTGAAAATCCATCAATTGAACTTTTTTCAGTTGATTTAGTTGATGATTCAGGAAATGTTCCATTAACAAAAGGTTACATATTTCAAAATTCTTTTCCTTATGATATATCCACTGAATTTACAAACTTGTCTAGTGGTGAAGTTTCAGATGGAAGTACTGTAATTATTAGTGCTATTGGTTCAATAAGAAACGTTACACTGATTTTGAATCAAACTACAAGTACTCAAACAGCTCATGTGAAATATTATACAGTTTCTAAATTGGCTTTGTCAGCCCCAATAGAACAACCCGATTGTGGAACAATTAAGATAGATGCAACCCCTGGTCATCCAACAGAGGCATACAATTGGAAATACCAAGGCTTACGGAAAGACCCTATTACTGGCCAAATCACAACTGACCCATGGCAAGATTTACCTATACAGCAAGGTCAAGAAAGCATAACTATATCATTAGAAGATTTGTATGGAGTAGATGCAAGCCTTTATTTAAATAGACCTGTAAACTTTCAAGTATACAACCAATATGGAGACTATTTTGACATAGTTTCTTATGTATTTGTTGACTGCTCCCCACAACTAGTCCAAGACCCTCCCGAGGTAATAGCTCCAAAATGTAGTGACTCAAACGATGGAAGTATTATTGTAAGATTTGACAGACCTTTAGACAGTGACGAACGTATGTTAATCTATGTAGAAAATTTATTACCAAATAATACTTGGAGTCTTTATAACAATCTATCCTATATATTAGATGCAACAGATATTAGTACAGCAACAAATAACACGTATACATGGCAATCCGTTTTAGAGCCGAATACTTATCGTTTACAATATATCACTAAATATGGTGTAGATCCTGACCCTCCTGATCCAAATAATCCCAATAGTGATGAGATGAGTTTACCTTTTGATGTGATTGCTCCATTACCCGTTACGTTTACCCATTCTGAGATCAATATTTTATGCAGAGGAGCTACAGATGGTAGTATCACTTTTGAAACTACAAGTGGTGGTTCAAATACAGGATATCAATACTCTATCGATAATGGCTTAACTTGGCAAAACTCAGCAACATTTACAGGATTGGCACCTAATGTTGCCCCTGCAACGTATAACTTACGAGCAAGTGATAGTAAAGGTTGTGTTTCAGAAATGACAACTTCTGTAACAATTACGGAGCCTCCTTTGGCACTAACAGTTGATTATGATAATATTAAAGACCCTTCTGCCTCAGGAGTTTCTGACGGTGAAATAAGTATAAATATCAGCGGCGGTATAGGTAGTTTGACTTTTCATTGGACAAAAGGTGGGGCTAACTTTTCAACAATTCAAAACCTTACCGGTTTAGGTCCGGGAGTTTATAAAGTAACGGTTACTGATGCTAATGGTTGTACTGCTACAACAAACGAACTTACCTTAGTTGAACCTCCTTCGTTAAGTGTTACTTTTTCGGCAGAAACTATAAATTGTAATGGTGATACTGCTACCATTACTGCTCAAGGTCAAGGTGGGTTTATTGCCAATGGAGATAGCTATACCTATCTATGGAATAATGGTGCTACAACAAAATCAATAATCGTTGTTGCTGGCGATTATTCTGTTACGGTAACCGATAGTAACGGAGCAACAGCAACGGCAACATACACTCTTAATGAACCAACTAAAATTACAGTTGTAGAAAAGTCAACGGATGTTTTATGTTTTGATGCTGCAAATGGTACTATAGAACTTGATATATCTGAAGGAACAGGTACTTATACTATAGCTTGGCAAGATGATACTAATATTACATCTGCAAATAGAATAAATTTAGCAAGAGGAGATTATTTTTATACAATTACGGATGCTAATAATTGTTCAATAACAGGTTCAATAACAATTACAGAACCTTTAGCTATTGAAATTACAGAAGGTACTATTGTAAACCCAACAACAGTTGGGGGTACAGAGGGCTCAATAACAGTGAATGTAAAAGAAGGAACACCTCCTTATTCGTATCAATGGACAGACAGTAATACAAATCCAATAGGTACAGATTCAAATAGTATTTCTGGCTTAAAAGATGGTACGTATACCGTAACAGTTCGTGATACTAATTATGCAATAAGCACAATTAATACAGGTTGTGAGACTTCTTTAACTATCCGATTAACTGAACCACAACCATTATCAACAACTATTATTGAAAGTTTCCCTATTTCATGTTTTAATGAAAGTGATGGTCAGTTAACAGCTGACCCTATTGGTGGAAGTACTATTTACACTTACGAATGGTTTAAAGAAAACAATGGTAACTATGAAACGTTAAACCTTACTACAAAAACTATTTCTGATTTAGGTATTGGGAAGTATCGTGTTATAGTAACTGATGATGCAAATACACAAGCTCAGGCCGATTACATATTGAATCAACCTGAAGAATTAAAATTAACTTCAACTGTACAAAATGTATTTTGTTATGAAGGAAGTGATGGTGCTATTGAAATTACGATAGATAATGGAACTCCACCCTATACTTATGGCTGGACAAACGCATCAGGTATTGGCGTTGGAAACGACAAGTTGATTTCAGGTCTATCAGCTGGTAACTATACTGTTTCTATTGTTGATGCACACAATTGTTTTTTGCAAAAAACAATACAAATTACTGAGCCTATAGAGCCTTTAACTATCGAAGGAATAGTAAAAGATCCTAGTTCGGCTACAGCTAATGATGGGTCTATTAAAATTACTGTATCAGGAGGTACTCCAGATTACATCTATCAATGGATAGATGAGAATGGGACATTCTTTGCTGATACTAAAGATTTATCAAATGTAGGAGAAGGAATTTATACGTTAACGGTTCGTGATGGTAATGCGGATAATACAACAGATAATAGCGGTTGTATATTAAGTGAAGACTTCCCTATTTTAGCTCCCGACGCTATCAATATAAAAATAATAGAATCTACAGTTATTTTATGTAATGGAATAAAAACAGGAGAATTAACAGCAACTGTTTCTGGTGGTTTTTTAAATTTCGGTTCAGATTATAGCTATGAGTGGAGAATTGACAATAATGGTACATTCGAATCTATTAATCAAACTATTAATGTAGCTACTAACTTAAAAGCTGGCACTTATCAATTAGTTGTAACTGATGATCATAGCGTACAGCAAACTGCCAACTACCAATTAACAGAACCAATGCCTATTGACATAATATTGACAATTACCAATACTGTTAGTTGTAGTGGTCAAGATGGTTCTATAAGTTCTTTGATAAGCGGTGGTACACCACCATATACTTATCTATGGAGTAATGGTGCATCATCTGCTGATATTACCAGTTTAGGTGTTGGTACGTATACCCTTATGATAACTGACAATAATGGTTGTGAGTTTTCAAAAGATATTGAGTTAACACAACCTGACGGCATGAAAATAAATAGTACAGAAACAGCACCTTCATGTTTTGGTAATAATGATGGGTCTATTATTGTTGATGTAAGTGATGGTACATCGCCTTACACTTTTTTATGGAATACAGGAGCTACAACCACTACTATTTCAAATCTTATGGCAGGAAATTATGAAGTATCCATAACGGACAATGCAGGTTGTAAATCTATCGTAAGCTTCATTCTTAAAAATCCTGAGCAATTAACTGTTGACTTAGGTGAAGATAAAGAATTGTGTAAAGGGCAGTCTTATGAAATAGATGCAACTGTCGAAGGTGCTGAAGCCGGTTACCAGTGGACTTCAACAAATGGCTTTTCAAACACATCACCAATAGTGTCGCTTAGTGAAGCAGGTGAATATACCCTTACCATAACTAATTCTAACGGATGTATCTCATCAGACACTATGGTTTTAACTACAACCGATGAAGTAATTTCAGCAGATTTTTTAGTCCCTACTCAAGCTTTTGTTGGCGAAACAATTGTTGTGGTTGATGTGAGTAATCCTGTGCCTGATACTGTCTCATGGTCTTTTTCTGACGGAACAACGATAGTAAGCCAAAATGGAGATTATGCTGAATTACGCTTTGATTTACAAGGCGTATATACTGTTATAATGACAACAGAAAAAGGTTCTTGTAAAGAAAGCTTAACTAAAGAAATTATAGTACAACCGCAAACAGATTTTGGAACACCACAAGATAAAAACAGTTCTTTTATAAAAGAGTTTAAATTATTTCCAAACCCAAACAATGGTGTATTTAAAGCTAAAATTGAACTTCAACAAGTAGCATCGGTAAGTCTTAGAATTATCAACCTTACATCAAATACTGTAGTTGATAAAAAAGTAGGTCAAAATCAAGAAAATTATATTTTTGATTACACTATAAATACTGCAATTGGTGTATATTTAGTGATATTA
>JAMOMJ010000003.1 GCA_027067135.1 Cyclobacteriaceae bacterium | reverse complement strand
TTGCAGCTCAACCTGTTTGAAAAACGAGACTTGATGGCTTTACTGCGAGGGGAGCCCATACATGACAGGCAATTCAATATAAATCAGATGGCTTTGCTGTGAAAGTTAACGGGACAGCAGTGATATAAATCACTTAATTATTCTTACCTTTATTTCCATTTATTACTCCTATCAGATTTCGATTCATCTTAACTACTAAATCAGCAAGAAAGCCAAAGGATAAAATTTGTACACCAAACAAACATGAACCTAAAACAAGATTAACACTTTCAACAGGCTTCTCTGTATAACCAAAAAGGTACGAGATAATCTGGAATATAAAAACAAAAATACCAAGACCTAAAAAAAAACCACCTATCGGGGCAAATACTCTAAGAGGTTTTATCCCTACTACCACCTGTACGATTTGTGGAATAACTTTAAGTGGGTAACTCAGACTGATAAAAGACTTTCCTGTATCTCTCTTGTCAAAAGACACCGACACATGACTAAAACGTAAACCTCGATGACATGCATCGATTAATATCTGTTGTGTATAATTATAATCACCGGGAAGATAAAAATTTTTGATAAATATCTCATTTACAGCAAAGATGCCTGGCTGGCTATCTTTTAAAGGCCACCCAGTCAGCCACCTCATAAGGTTAGTAAAAACCTTATTCCCAACTTTCCTTACAAAGGGCATTGAATAACTTATTTTATCAAATCTATTACCATAGACAACGTCAGCTTCATCATCACAAATTGGTACAATTAAAGCTAGAATATCAGAAGGCTTATGTTGTAGATCTGCGTCATATTTCACAACAATATCTGCATTTATATTATTAGCACTTTCTAAGCCAGTACGCACAGCAGCACCGAGGCCTTTATTCTTTTTATGGGTGATAACCAATACTTCTCCATTCTCCTTTGCCAACTTTTCAGTTGCATCAGTAGAGCCGTCATTAATCACATGTATGATTAATTTGTATCCCATTTTACTTAATCCTGATTTAACCGATAATAATCCCACCAAAGTTTTACTAATTGACTGTTCTTCATTATATGCCGGTACAATTACAACTAGAGTCTTCATGCTAACTTCCTTACAATACATTAAAATTTAAACCACCTTATTAACGTGGTTATGATTACACCTTAGAAAAGTTAGTCACTTTTAAATAATCCTATAAAGGCGGTTTAAGATCACAAGTTGGAACGCAAGTTTTTTACGTCATTTAATTCCATTTATTATTCGCCAATTGACTGATTTAAAACGATAGACATAGAATAGAATGCTAGCCCAAGGGCTCGTGAATCCAACGATTCACCAAGAGATAAAGGTGAAACCGGATCTTTAATAACAAACTCTATATCTAATCGGCCATCCTGTGGCATAACTTCTGATGGTATAACAACAGAGTATTCCTGAGATAGTCCAGAGTCAATTATCCAACGCCCTACTGAAACACCCTCAATCATTACATCCACATAAACAACAGGATTATCTTTCCTGACAAATCCCGCCAATTCAGCAGTCAACACCAGTGACTTAAGTGAATCAACAGACATAGACAAACTGGCTCGTTTACCATCTGTCCAGCGATGCTTTACTTCAGTAACGGACCAGTCACTTTCAATGTCAACATATTGCGCCGAATTGCCTGATAGCCCAAAAATCACTTCCTTACCTAGCTGGTAATCAGGATACCAGTCCAATCGAACTTTCCCACCATATAGCCCATCATAACCTGGACCAACAATTCTGGTAGATGCACTAGTTATAGTAGGAATGAATACAACAGTACTGCCTTTGTCACATTGATTACGCTTATATACATACTCAGATGCTCTTCCATACCAGAATACCGACTTACCACCTTCAGCACATGTTGTTTTCATTACAACATCATCCATAAATGATGGAAACTCATGCCTTCCAGTTGAGGATATGTAGTATGGTTGTAAATAACACTCTAAATTATTGCAATCAACTTCAGCACCTATTTTCTGGATCGCATAACTCGAAAATTTAATAAAATTATCCCCCTTTATGCCTATCTGCAGCATTGCAATAGCTATAATTGGGGCCGCACTAATAATTAGCAAACGTATTCTTTTTGTAGTATTCGGCCTATTCCGCTCGTAAAACAACGTCAATGCTCGTACTGTAGCCATAGTTAGAAAGAACGTCGAATCCATAAAGTCTCGAACATATCCAAACTTCAGTCTGTCAGCTCCTGCTAGTAATGCGGTCGAATACCCCAGAATTATCGCACCAGCTGCCAGTAGAGCGATCGCGACGACTGGATCCTCTAAAATTTCAGGTATTTGGCGCCAATAGAAGGCTATATAAATAAACCAGCTAAATACAACCCATCCAATAATAGGAATTTGCAATACAAGTGGATACGCCCAGCTATTCAGGCCATCCTTAACAATAAACATTGTCTCTTTATGCCATTGATTTAGTGAACAGTCCGTAAGAAAACATGGGTCAATAAAAAGTTGTACAAACTTAACTGGGAAGTCCGTAATACGGAGTCCATACAGTTCACTAAGTGGATATGGCGTCATCCCGGCGTACTGTCGATAGATTATTACTTCTCCAAGAATTAGACTATTTATTAAATAGCCAAGCACAAAACCCAATAAACTGAATGCAAAGATACGTACTCCAGTATTTAGTACATATCTGAAGGTCTGTTTTTTTCGCCACAACAAATAAACAAACCAAACTCCCACTGCAGCTAAAATGGCTTGAGCGCTAAACATTCGAATGGTAGCCAGAAAACCAATGAGCATTCCTATAAGGATATAATGGTAAAACTTATGTGACCTATAACTACATAATAGAAATATCACTAAAGTGGAAAATGGTAATGCTATAAAATGCGACCACGGGATCGTTGAGAAGTAGGTGAAATTTACCGACAAAAAAAAGGTTGCTATCAAGACAAGCGCGCCAGAATAATCAGTTAACGATTTTTTTTTGCCTCCCGTTTGTGTGAAAATAAAAAGAGAAAAAATAAAAACTGCGGCCAGATAGGATAGACGATTAATAAAAATAAGTGATGATTCCAAGTCTATACTTAAAACATCATGAGCTGCTTTCGCAAGAGCCAACCACCCTGGCCCAGCCCATGTCAATCCAATTTCCCCATCAGCAGGCACACTTACTGCCTTTTTCAGGTCCGTGAGCACCTGCGTCTGGTCAGCCCACCCAGTCATAGAGTGATAGGGCTCAGGCAGCACCAACAGCACAGACGCCACCAATGCAGTCACTACAAATGAAAATATATATTTAACATACTCAGTTTTATAATCGATTTTAAATATATGTAAAGATAACTTACTCACCCAATTACTTCGTTTATATGAACTTAATTTCGATTTAAGCATAGACTATTTATGACCTTCATTTTACATGCGGACAAACCACTACAAATTGAATTCACGCTACAAAGTAGCGTGCCCAGTATATATGCGTAAAATGATTTACCTATATATCCTGCATTCAGCTCTTGAATTGGATGATAAAATAAGTTTTTAATGTTTTATCCATGACTTATTCATCCATAATGACATCCAAATTTCTATTGCTAAATCTACAATACTGTACTCACTAAAAGCACCTGCTTCCATGTCGAACTTAATCCTCAAGCAAAGTTACTTCCTATGGGCGCTACATCTCTAAGGTACGTTGCACTCGATGAAGCTATCCTTGCAATTGGTTACGGATGCACTCACTAATCATATTATTATCAAGGCCTAACATCGTTACAAAACATCCTCTAGCCCAGAATGTTCACCATTGTAATGGTGCTATTTACCTTTTAAAACAGCACGCTACCATTATCATGCTTTTAAATCAGCCGACCACAATTGGTTTGGTACAGCATACTTCAATCAACAATCAATTTATTATATCTGACAACTTCATGTACAAAGAATTCAATGCCCCCCCCTGGGAAGATTAAATTCAAATTATTCATTATTTCATCTTCCCAACCAAAACAGTACCGACTGGATTATTCACACATTCATATTTCTCGGTTTTAAAACCTTTTTTTTCTAAAGTAGAAATAAGATAACTTTCTCGGAATACTAGTTCAAACCATCCATGTGTTCTAATTTGATAGAGCGCTTCCCCTGCAGGATTAAGCCCCCAATCAAATGACAAATTTTCATTCATTGGCTCACCTGCAAGGGCTATTTTACCGTTCGCTAAAAGCACCTCTGGCAATAGCTCTAGAAGCTTACAATGATCGTATGCATGATGAAATGATTCAAAAAATAGTACGCAATCAAATGATTTGCCAAGCTTTGCTACATCCATATAGTCCGCACAAACAAAATCTATATTAACACCCAATAATTTTGCTCGTTGCTCAATTAAACAACCATATTTTTGATTGATATCAAGCACTGTAACTTTATATCCCATTTGTGCCAAAAAAACAGATGTATTACCCCAGCCTGCACCCATTTCCAAGATTGATGACCCCGCAGGTAAAGCAAGCGATTCAATTATATTTGCTATACCTTGAAGCTGCTTAGCAACGACACGATAGTCTTGAGTACAATAAGGGTAAGGATGCTTTATATGATGCTCTAAATCAAAATCAAAGAATTCATTCTCTACCATATAAGACTTACCTGCTAGTTTTTCATAAACTGAATACCAATGCTGTTTATATTCAGAACTCCATGGATCACCACTAATTGGTGGAAAGTCGAGCCA
>JAMOMJ010000002.1 GCA_027067135.1 Cyclobacteriaceae bacterium | reverse complement strand
GCTTCTGTTGTATCTTCTGAAGATATGGTACGTTCTGGGGAATCTATGTTGCTAAACAGCTTAGCTGCTAAAGCCTCAAACGTTATTGTACAGAGGTCTAATGGAGACCCAGGTGCAGGCACAACGATAAGAATACGTGGTGCAAACACTATTTCAGGTTCAAGTAACCCACTAATTATTGTAGATGGGATTCCTATAAGTAATACTACGTATTATGGGGCAGGTAATGAAGGTCGCGATGGAGGAACATCACAGCAATCGAGGTTAAATGATATTAACCCTAACGATATTGAAACGATGCAAATACTGAAAGGTGCATCTGCAGCTGCACTTTGGGGTTCTAGAGCTGCCAATGGTGTAATAGTTATAACTACAAAGAATGGATCTTCTAACAAACTAAATATTTCATACAAGGGCACCTATTCTGTTGATAAAGTAAATACCCGAATACCTATGCAAACCACTTTTGGGCAGGGCAGAAATGGCTCATATAGCCCAACCAGTCCGGAATCGTGGGGAGATTATATTCCTGATAGAGATGGAGGAGCTGATGAAGTAGATAAATCGGGGTCAAGGTTTGTTGCAGCAGATGGAACAGAATACTTCCCTGTGATAACTAAAAATTCTAGAGGAACCTTTGCAGAATCTAACTGGGATGGCGCATTTCAAGATGGACATTTTTTTCAACACGACTTGTCAGTAAGTGGAGGTAATAAAGATGCCAATTTCTTTTTTAGTTTAGGAAGATTAGATCAAGAAGGAATTATTATTGGATCTGACTATGACAGAACCAATGTTAGACTTAATAATACTTTCGAAATTAATGAGTGGTTGAGTTTCTCTTCTAAAACAAGTTATATCAATAGTTTCTCTAACAGGATTCAACAAAGTTCTAACACAGCAGGGCTTCTACTTGGTTTATTAAGAACAGCTCCTGATTTTGACAATACAGATTATATCGGTACCTACTTTGATGCTTCTGGCCAAGTTTTTAACAAGCGGCAACGATCTTATAGAAGATATATGGGAAATACTAACAATCCTACTTATAATAATCCCATGTGGACAACCCGCGAGCAGGAAAGTTCAACAAGGCTTAACAGGTTTATGTTGGCTCCTCAATTCACAATAACACCAACACCTTGGTTGCAATTGATATTAAGAGGAGGAATAGATGTGTATAATGATGCCCGGGTTTATTTTTTTCCAATAGGCTCAGCTGCACATATTTCAGGGTCATTTGCAGAAGAAGGAATTAGAGAACAAGAAATAAATTTTGATGGGATTGCTAAAGGTAATTTTAATCTAACGTCAGATATTTCGTTACAAGCAACAATGGGGTGGAATTTAAACGACAGAAAGAGAAGAACGAATTATGCTCTTGTGGAAGGCTTTCAAGTTAATACTAAAAAACAAACAACTGACCTTAATACATCAAGAGAGGCATCGGTTATTGAAAATGGAAAACTTTTTAGAAAATCTAACAGAGGATTTGCAATTCTTGGTTTTGACTTATACAATCAGCTAAATGTTACCTTATCAGGAGCAATAGAAGCGGCATCAACGGTAAAAGGTAGTTTCTTTTACCCTGCCATTGAAACAGCTTGGAGGATTACCGATGCATTTGATATAGAAGGGAAAGTATTATCATTTGCAAAGCTCCGTGCTACTTGGGGTAAAGTAGGTGTACAACCTGCAGCACACCGCTTTCAAACATTGTCAGAAGGAGGGTTTACTTATTCCACATATAGTGACCCACTGCGCGTGGCTCAGTTTGGTGGAGGGTTTAGAATAGATGATGATTTGGGCAACCCTGACCTTGAACCTGAAATAAAAACGGAATGGGAAATTGGTGCAGATGTGCGATTATTTGAAAATAAACTTGCGCTAGGTGCTACAATATATCAAAATGAAATTGTTGGGATTCTTATTGGTGTAGATTTAACACCAACCTCAGGTTTTGATACTCAATATACTAACGCAGCAACCATGGAAAACAAAGGTTTTGAAATGGATTTGGATTATACACTTTTTAGAGACGCAGATTGGAATATTGGTGTTTTTGGCAATTATAGTGATAATAATAATTTGGTTACGAATCTTAAAGGTACTGAAACCATTCCACTAACAGGAGGCTCCATTAGCTCTAGAGCAATAGTAGGATATCCTTTAGGTATTTTATATGGCACAGGATCTTTAACAAACGAAGATGGATCTTTTGATTTAGATCCAAATGGATTTCCTCAACTTACTCCAAGCCCT
>JAMOMJ010000001.1 GCA_027067135.1 Cyclobacteriaceae bacterium | reverse complement strand
TATTGTGCTTGGAGACCCAAACCCAGATTGGAGAACTGGATTTGGGTTTAGAGCTACTTGGAAGTCATTAGCATTAAATGTTCTTTTCGAACATTCTCAAGGCGGAACGTTTTCACCTAGAACACAGTGGGTACTTCGAAGATTTGGCACCACTGAAGAAACTGCAAACCATTTTACAACTTCAAGTGAATTAGTTAATTACGATGGTGATGTAATCCCTTCTGGAACTACTGTTAGAGGTAATATAGAAAATTTTGGAGCAGGAGATGTGTTATTGGATGAAACATGGTATCGTCATGGCATTGGAGGAGGTTTTGGCGACAACCAAGCCTATAATTTTGCAGTAAAAGATGCCACTTTTACGCGCTTGAGAGAATTGTCTTTGAGTTACACCTTTAATTCTGCAGGATTTCGAAAAACCTCAAAACTTAGTTCGGTTGTGTTTACAGCAACAGGTAGAAACCTGTTTTTGTGGACAGAGGCCGTAGGAGTAGATCCTGAGGTGAACCAATTTGGGGTTGGTAATGGATTTGGATTAGATTATTTCACTAACCCTAGTACTAAATCATTTTTATTCTCGATTGCCGTTAATTTTTAATCTATTTAACTGAAAAATTATGAAAACGATAAAATCATTATTAATTATTTTAGGAATAATACTTGCATCTTGCCAAGGAATTGTTGAGGGGATAAATGATGACCCCAATAAAATAACTACAGAAGATGTTGAAGCAGAATTGTTTCTTACAGGAGCTATGCTGGCCAATAGTGTTGCACAGGGTGGTCATTTAAACAGAATAGCAGGTATGTATAGTGGTCACCTTACAGGGTTTACTTCTTTATACTCTAACATTTACGGATACAGTATATCTACAGCTGAATCAACAGGAACTTGGAGCCATTACTACATTGGAACTATTCCTAATGTAAGACATATAAGAGAAGCAGTGCCAAGCGATTTGTTATTAGTTGGTATAAGTAAAGTTTTAGAAGCTCATGCCATAGGCACAGCAGCATCTCTTTTTGGAGATGTTCCTTATTCTGAAATAAATAACACTTCTATTGAAGACCCGAAATTTGATTCACAAGCTGAGGTCTTTAACGCAGCCATTGCTTTACTTGATGCAGCCATTGTTGATTTGGGGTCTGCTTCCTCAAGAGCGTTATCTGCTGATATATATTATAACGGTGATGCTAGTAAATGGGCAGAAGCTGCTTCAACTCTAAAAGCAAGGTATTATTTGCAATTAAAAATGTATCCAAATGCCTATACGGCTGCATTAGACGGTATTTCTGCAAATGCAAATAATATGCAGTTTATACCAAGAGGAGATGTTTCGATAAACGAAGGAGATAAAAATCTTTTTTGGATGATTTTGGCAGGATCAAGAGCTGGAGATATTGGCACTGGAAATAGCTACCTAATGCAGTTGCTTGATACAGATGAGGGGGCGTATCGAGGAAATGCCAAAACAAATGAAGAAGCTCGGTTTGGCTACTACACAATAGATGAAAATACAGCATCAAATAACTTAGGAATTGTAGAACAGTTTGAGCCACAAAATTTAGTAAGCTATGCTGAAAATCTGTTAATTCTTGCAGAAACTGAAACACGAGCAAATGGAGTTTCTGCTGCAGCTCTTGGATACCTGAATGAATGGAGGCAATTTATGAACACAGGAGGTCATGTAAATGCTAACTTTC